>USNI01000156.1 GCA_900555975.1 uncultured Desulfovibrio sp.
CGGGGGTGCGGGCGGCGCGCACTTCATCGGGTCTGCCGATGGGGCAGCGGTGCGGCGCGTCGTGCAGGTAGGCGGGATCGCTGTGCGCCTTCTCGAAAATGGCGAGGAAGGCGTCGGCCGCGGCGTCGAGGGTTTCGGGACTTTCGGTTTCGGTGGGTTCCACCATGAGGGCTTCGTGCACGATGAGCGGGAAGTACATGGTCGGCGGATGGATGCCGTCGTCGAGCAGGGACTTGGCCACGTCCATGGCGGAGACGCCGGTGTCATGCTTCAGCTTTTCCAGGGTCATGACGAATTCGTGCATGCAGAGTTCGTCATAGGCCATGTCGTAGCTGCCGGAGAGCTTCTTCATGAGGTAGTTGGCGTTGAGCACGGCCGCGGCCGAGGCTTCGGGAATGCCTTCTCGGCCGAGGGTAAGGATGTAGGTGAGCGCGCGCACCACCACGAGGAAGTTGCCGTAGAAGCTGCGCACCCGGCCAAGGCTGTGTTCGGGCTGGAACAGATGGAAGCCGTCCTTGTCCCTGCGCACGCGGGGCGAGGGCAGGAAGGGTTCGAGGAAGGCCTTGCATCCGGCCGGGCCGCTGCCGGGACCGCCGCCGCCGTGAGGCGTGGAGAAGGTCTTGTGCAGATTGAGATGCACGCAGTCGAAGCCCATGTCGCCGGGACGGGCATGGCCCATGACGGCGTTGAGATTGGCGCCGTCGTAGTAGCAGAGACCCCCGGCCTCGTGCACGATGCGCGTGATCTCGAGGATGTTGGGATCGAACAGGCCCACGGTGTTGGGATTGGTGAGCATGAGTCCGGCGGTATCCGGCCCCACGGCCTTCTTCAGGGCTTCGATGTCCACGCCGCCCCTTTCGTTGGAGGGCACGGAGACCACGGTGAACCCCGCCATGGTGGCCGAGGCGGGATTGGTGCCGTGGGCGGAGTCGGGAACGATGATCTTCGTGCGGGCGGCGTCGTTTCTCGACTGATGGTAGCGGCGGATGAGCAGAAGACCGGTGTATTCGCCGTGGGCGCCGGCCGCGGGCTGGAAGGTCATGCCGTCCATGCCGGTGATTTCGCACAGCAGCCTTTCGGCCTCGTAGAGGACCTCAAGGCAGCCCTGCACGGTGCTTTCGGGCTGGAGGGGATGGATGTCCGTGAAGCCGGGCAGGGAGGCCATTTCCTCGTTCACCCGGGGATTGTACTTCATGGTGCAGGAGCCGAGCGGATAGAAGCCCTTGTTCACGCCGTGGGTCTGGGAGGCAAGCTCGGTATAGTGACGGCCGAGATCGATTTCCGAGATTTCCGGCAGACGGGGCGCCGAGGCGCGCAGCGCGGACGAAGAGAAGACGGCCGCGGGCACGTCGCAGGGGGGGATCAGGGTTTCGCAGCGGCCGGGACGGCTTCTTTCAAAGAGCAGTTTCATTGCGCGCACACCTCCCGGATGGCCGTGATGAGTTCATCCATGTCGTTTCTGAGGCAGAGTTCGGTGCAGCACCAGAGCATGCCGCCGTCCACGGGAAGGCCGCCGAGAATGCCCTTTTCGGCGAGTCTGGCGCAGAGCATGTCCGGATCCACGGGGCAGTCGGTGAGGAATTCATGGAAGAATTCCCTGCCCTGATGACGCAGGGCAAATCCCGGAATCTTCGCAAGTTCCGCGGCAAGGTAATGGGCATGGGCGGCGCAGTTTTCCGCCACGCGTGCGAGTCCCTGCGGACCGTTGGCGGCGAGATACACCGACGCGGTCATGGCGCACAGCGCCTCGTTGGAGCAGATGTTGGACGAAGCCTTTTCACGGCGGATGTGCTGTTCACGGGCCTGAAGGGTGAGCACGAAGCAGCGGCGTCCCTCATGATCGACGGTTTCGCCCACGATGCGGCCGGGCAGACGGCGCATGAGATCCTTTCTGCAGGCCATGAAGCCGAGATACGGACCACCGAAGCCGAGCGGCAGGCCGAGGGGCTGTCCTTCGCCCACGGCGATGTCTGCGCCGTATTCGCCGGGCGTCTTCAGGATGCCGAGGGAGATGGGATTCGCGCCCATGACCACTCTGGCTCCGGCGTCGTGCACGGCGGCGACGATGGCGTCCATGTTCTCGAGCACGCCGTAGTAGTTCGGGCTCTGGACGTAGAGACAGGCGGCGTCGGCGGAAAGGGCGGTGGCAAGATCGTCGGCCTCGACGGCGCCGTTCTTCACGGGCAGCACGGTGACGGGCACGCTGCGGCTTTCACAGTAGGTCCGTATGGCGGTGATGGTCTGCGGATCGGCGGAGCCGGCCACGATCACGCGGTTTCTGCGACGCTCGAGGCACATGAGAACGGCTTCGGCCGCGGCCACGGCGCCGTCGTAGACCGAGGCGTTGGACACGTCCATGCCGGTCAGCTCGCAGATCTGCGTCTGATATTCAAAGATGGACTGCAGCACGCCCTGACTGATTTCCGCCTGATAGGGCGTGTAGGCCGTGACGAACTCCTCGCGGGAGGTGACGGTCTTCACGACGGCGGGAATGTAGTGACGGTATGCGCCCGCTCCCCGGAACACGCTGCGGAACCGGACGTTTTTGTCCGCCATGCCGCGCATTCTGCGGGAGACCTCCATTTCGCTCATGCCCTCGGGAAGATCAAGAGACCGGACGCGCACGGATTCGGGAACGGCGGCGAAGAGATCGTCGGTCGAACCGAGTCCGAGATACGCGAGCATGGCCTGCCGTTCTTCCGCCGTGGCAGGAATGTAGCTTCCCATGCCTAGGCCTCCTCGGACTTGCACACGGCTTCGTAGGCGGCGGCATCGAGCAGTTCGCCGGTTTCGGTCACGCCGGAGACCTTGATGAGCCAGGCTTCATAGGGGGCTTCGTTGAGCTTTGCGGGATTGTCGATCAGCTCGCTGTTCACGGCGGCCACGGTGCCGGTCACGGGGCTGAACACGCCGGAAACCGCCTTCACGGATTCCACGTCGGCAAAGGAGTCGCCCATGGTCACGGCGTCGCCTTCCTGCGGCAGATCGATGAACACGATGTCGCCGAGGGAACTCTGGGCAAAGTCGGTCAGTCCGATGACGGAAACGCCGTCTTCATTTTTGATCCATTCGTGGGAAGAAGTGTATTTGAGTTCGGCGGGAATGTTGGACATGGTATCCTCCGGAAAAAGTGTGTAGAAGGTTCGCAAAGGAAAACGGGACGGAACCTTGTTCCGACCCGTATGCGGGCGGTTCAGCGATGGTAGAAGGGCAGCGGCACGATGGTCGCACTCACGCGGCGTCCGCGGATGTCCACGTCGAGATTCGTGCCGGGTGCGCTGTGCGAGGCGTCCACGAGAGCCATGGCCAGAGCCTTGCCTGCGGCGGGACAGTGCGTGCCGGAGGTGGTCATGCCTATGTTCTTGTCTCCGAGGAACACGTCCTGATGTTCGCGCGCAATGCCGCGTCCGGTGATCTCAAGCCCCACGCGCACGCGGGAAGGCGCGCCTGCGGCAAGAAGAGCGTCTCTGCCGATGAATTCGGCCTTGCCGAGCTTCACCCCGAAGTCGAGACCGGCTTCCAGCGGACTGATGGTTTCGTCCATCTCGTGGCCGTAGAGAGGCATGGCCGCCTCAAGACGCAGCGTGTCGCGCGCGCCGAGG
>USNI01000157.1 GCA_900555975.1 uncultured Desulfovibrio sp.
GGTGCCTCGGGCCGCAAGGGCCGCAGGCAGTTCCCAAAAGAGGAACTTAAGCCAGCTTGGACTTGGCCAGTTCGACGATGGCGGCGAAGTCGGCCTTTTCGCGGACGGCGAGATCAGCCAGCATCTTGCGGTTGATTTCCACACCGGCAAGCTTCAGACCGTTGACCAGACGGGAATAGGACAGGCCGTTGATGCGGGCACCGGCGTTGATGCGCTGGATCCACAGGCGACGGAAGGCACGCTTGCGGAGCTTGCGACCCTCAAAGGCATAATTCAGAGAACGTTCGACGGCTTCGCGGGCGATGCGATACAGACGGCTGCGGCCGCCGCGAAAGCCCTTGGCCATATCCAGATATTTCTTGTGCCGACGATGGGCAGCAAGACCTCTCTTCACACGCATGGAAAATCCTCCACATTCAGTCCCGCGAGGCGGAGATCAGGCCAGCGGGAGTTGAGCCGCCGAAGCGGCGAAATTCGAACAGACTGCGCAACCTGCGAAGGCAGGACTTACGCGTAGGGCATGAGGCGCTTGACGGCCTTCAGGTTCGCGCTGTCGACGAGGGCACCCTTGCCCAGACGGGCACGACGCTTGGCATCCTTCTTGGTGAGGATGTGGCGCAGGTTCTGACGACGACGGCGGAACTTGCCGCTGCCGGTGGTGCTGAAACGCTTGGCGGCAGAACGGCTGGTCTTGATCTTGGGCATAACCAACTCCTTAGTATTCGCAGCGTTCCGAAAACGGGACGTACGATTTGGGCATCAGAAAGAACCGACTATGCAGCATTTTCGCTGAATCTGCAAGCAAAAAATCAGAGCCGACGCTGCCGGAACATATGCGGGACGCGCATTCTCCGCAGAACGGCTGCCGGTCCTCTGACGAACGAAAGCGCTTTTGAAAGCGCTTTCGTTCCTTCGCGGTTTTCCCGCGAAATGTCAACAGCGCGGCAAAGCAGAAACTTCGCCGCGCCGGATGAAGGACTATTTCTTGGGAAGAGGAATGAGCAGCATCTGAAGGGTGCGGCCTTCGGCGCTGGGAGCCTGTTCGACCTTGCCCACATCAGCGGTGTCGGCGATGATCTTGGTCAGAATGGATTCGCCGCGGTCCTTGTGCACAATCTCGCGTCCGCGAAAGAACACGGTGACCTTGCAGCGATCGCCGTCGGAAAGGAAACGACGGATATGGCGCAGCTTGGTCTCGTAGTCATGGTCGTCGGTCTTGGGACGGACCTTGATTTCCTTGATCTGCACCACGGTCTGATTGCGCTTGGCTTCCTTTTTCTTCTGCTGCTGTTCGTACTTGAACTTGCCGAAGTCCATGATACGGCATACGGGCGGTTCCGCATTGGCGGCGACTTCCACCAGATCATAGCCGGCCTCATGGGCCATGGCGATAGCATCGGAACAGGGAAGGATGCCAATCTGTTCTCCTTCCGGACCAATCACCCGTACTTCACGGGCACGAATCTGCTCGTTGCGGCGTACACCGTCCTGAGGCACGTCGCGCCGAGGTCTCATGTTAGGCGAAGCTATAGCTCATACCTCCACGTTTGAACGGTTCCTCACTGTCCGTCCGGATCATGGCGATCACGTCCTCCAGAGAACGGAAGCCGATATTCTCGCCGGAACGCAGACGGACGCTGAAGCCGCCGTCGGCCACTTCCTTGTCCCCCACCACGAGGACATAGGGAATCTTGGCCATCTGAGCTTCACGAATCTTGAAGCCCAGCTTCTCGTTGCGCAGATCGGTTTCCACACGGATACCGGCGGCAGCAAGACGGCTCTTCATATCCTTGACATACTCCATCTGGGCATCGGTCACATTGGCGATGCGGGCCTGCACGGGCGCAAGCCAGGCAGGGAAGGCACCGGCATAATGTTCGGTGAGAACGCCGATGAAGCGTTCCAGGGATCCCAGAATGGCGCGGTGCACCATGACGGGACGATGGCGTTCGCCATCCTGACCGACATATACCAAATCGAAGCGCTCAGGCAGCGTGAAGTCCACCTGAATGGTGGAAAGCTGCCACTCGCGGCCGATGGCGTCGGTGACCTTGATATCGATCTTGGGGCCGTAGAAGGCGCCGTCGCCCTCATTGATCTGATAGGGCTTGCCTTCCTTCTCCACGGCCTTGATGAGCGCATTCGTCGCGCTCTCCCACGCCTCGTCGGAACCGATGCTGTCCTCGGGGCGGGTGGAAATGAAAATGCGGTACTTGAATCCGAAAAGATCCATGAGGTCGGCGGAGAGATGCATGACGTTGATGATCTCATCCTCCAGCTGATCAATGGAGCAGATGATGTGCGCATCATCCTGCGTGAACTGACGCACGCGAAGAAGACCATGCAGCGTACCGGACTTCTCGTGACGATGCACCACGCCGAGTTCGAACATGCGCACGGGCAGATCGCGATAGCTGTGCAGCGTCTCGCCGTACATGAGCATGTGACCCACGCAGTTCATGGGCTTCACGCCGTGCACGTCGCCTTCAATCTCCGTGAAGTACATGTTTTCCCGATAGTGATCGTAATGACCGGAACGTTCCCACAGTTCACGGCGCAGGATCTGCGGACCGCGCACGAGTTCATAGCCGCGCTTGAGATGCTCGCGGACGAGGAAGTCCTCAAGAATGGTGCGGAGCATCATGCCCTTGGGCAGCCAGAAGGACATGCCGGGCGCGACATCTTCATGGAAGGAGAACAGACCGAGTTCCTTGCCCAGACGCCGATGATCGCGTCTCTTGGCTTCCTCGATGGCGGCAAGATAGTCCTTCAGGCTCTTTTCGTCCGGGAAGGCCGTGCCGTAAATACGGGAAAGCATGGGATTCTTCTCATCCCCGCGCCAGTAGGCGCCGGCCACGGAAAGAAGCTTGAAGGCCTTGATTGCGCCCGTACCGGGAATATGCGGTCCGCGGCACAGATCAAGGAAATCACCGCAGCGATACAGGGATACGGTATCGGCGTCGATACCCTCGATGATCTCCACCTTGTAGTTCTCGCCCTTGTCGCGGAACAGGGCAACGGCGTCGTCCTTCTTCATTTCGGAGCGCTCGAAGGGAACGTTCGCGGAAACGATGGCGTGCATTTCCTTTTCAATGGCTTCCAGATCGTCATGGGAGAAAGGACGCGGCGTATCGAAATCATAGTAGAAACCGGAGTCGATGGACGGGCCGATGGTGACCTTCACGCCGGGAAAAAGCTTCTGCACGGCGGCGGCCATGACGTGGGAAGTGGAATGACGCAGCAGCTGAAGCCCTTCGGGGTCCTCAGCCGTCACGGGGGCGGCTTCCAGCGCATCGGCGGGCATTTCAGCAGAAAGATCGAGCAGTTCTTCCTTGTCCGCGGTCTTCACGCGGCAGGCAAGAGCGGCCTTGAACCGTTTGCCGGAAAGAGCCTGCTTCAGCACCTCGGCGCAGGAAGCGCCGGCGGCGGCCTCAATCAACTTTCCTTCTACGGATATCTGCATGGGAAACTCCAAAAATCACAGTTGTGAAATAAAAAAAGAAAAGGGAGGCGCTGCCTCCCTTTCCGATGTTTTTCCGTGGTAGGCACGAGCAGACTTGAACTGCTGACCCCTTCCGTGTCAAGGAAGTGCTC
>USNI01000158.1 GCA_900555975.1 uncultured Desulfovibrio sp.
TGCCTGCGCTGCGCGGACTGATCCGGTATCTTGAGTCGTATCCGTACTCCTGCGTGGAGCAGACCGTCAGCCGGGCCATGCCGTATGCGCTGCTCATGAAGCGGCCGGAATTCTTTTCCGACACGGGGCGTACGCCGGAAGAAACGGCACGTCTGGCCCGCGAAAGGCTGGATGAGGCTCTCGGCGCGGTGGAATCCGCACTGACCTGGCGCGGCGTGTCGCTCTGGCCGGGCGGGGAGCCGGATCTTCTGGTGACGGCCTATGCCGCCGATTTTATTCTGACCATGCGCGAGAACGGCGCGGCGCTTCCCGGCGGCCTTCTTGCCGACGTGTTCAGCGCACTGGAACGGGCGGTGGACCGGGTGCCTTCCTCGCTGGAGGAAGGGCGTGAGCAGGCCTACGGATTGTGGGTGCTCACCCGGGAGGGGCGCATCACCACCCGGTCGCTGGAGCAGCTTATCCGCAATCTGGAGGAACGTTTCCCCGGCTGGAGAGAGGACGTGACCTCGTCGCTTCTGGCGGCGTCCTGTTCCGTCATGCGGCTGAAGGACGATGCCGAAGCGCTTCTTGCCATGTACCGCAGCCCTGGCGCCGATTTCAGGGAAAGCAGGCTTGATATGCTTGCCTCCCTCAGCCTGCGCGCTTCCGTTCTGGCACGGCAGTTCCCCGGAAAGCTGGAGGATATGCGTGCCGCGCTTGTGGATGAGCTTTTCGATGTCACGAACGGCGGCAGATATGTGAGCCTGTCGGCTGCGCTGGCCGTGCGCGCCCTGCTGGACATGGAAAAGGCGGCGCCTCTGCCGGACGGCGTGACGCTTCGCTGTGCCAGCATGCAGCCGGGCTTTCAGGCAGACTCGGCACTGCCTGAGGATGTGAACGCCATGCTTACACTCTCTGCTCCCGGATGCGGACGTTACGAGCTGACGGTGCCGGAAGGCGGGGCAACGCTGTACTGGGAGGTCTCCGACCTCGGCTTTGACCGCCGTATGCCGGAGGGAGAGATCTTTGAAGGCATGGAGGTTGGAAGACGCTATCTTGATGCCGAGGGCCTTGATGTCACGCATGTGCGTCAGGGCGATATGGTGACGGTATCCGTGACGGCCCGCGCCTACGGCGGCCGCCTTGACGATGCCGTCATCATCGACATGCTGCCCGGCGGTTTTGAAATGGATCTTTCAACGCCGGTGACGGCGGACTCGCCCGAGGTGAACGAATCGCTTCTGACCGACCGCAGGGAAGACCGCATGATATTGTTTGCCGATCTCGGCACGGATACGGCGACGTTCACCTACCGCATCCGTGCGGTCAACAGGGGCGTCTACGCCGTGCCTCCCGTGCAGGGCGAGGCCATGTATCGCCGAAGCGTTCATGCCTTCTCTTCGGGGGGAAGCATCACGGTGGAATAGCCGGTGCGGGATGCCGGGAGCATTGCAAGGTTCCCGGCTTCCTGGGCGGATTGCTGAGATTGAGTCGGCAGGCTTGTTGCTTTAACACTTTGAAATGTATGCGTTCTGTTGCTATGCAACATCACTGCAGGGCGACGGAACAAAGAGGCTTGGCGTCTGGTGCGCGGCAGTGTTCTGAAAGTGCTTGCGGTTGTGATCCTCGCTCCCGTGCTGATGCTTGTGGTCTGGCTGGCATGCAGCCCGAAGCCACCGCTTCTCGACGGCGTGGCCTTTTCTCCCGTGGTCCTGAGCGCCGACGGGCAGCTTCTCCGCATGGGCCTGACGGACGATGAGAAGTACCGGGTGCGCGTGGCCCTTCACGACGTGGCACCGGAAGCCGTAAATGCTGTTCTTCTCTATGAGGACAGGCATTTTTACCGACACCCGGGCGTGAATCCGCTTTCCCTGCTGCGGGCCACCTTTTCCATGCTCGGCGGCTCCCGTCGCATGGGCGGCTCCACCATCACCATGCAGGTGGCGCGTCTTCGGCTCGGCCTGACCACGGATACGCTGCCGGGCAAGCTGGAACAGATGCTCCGGGCGCTGCAGTACGAACGCCATTACGACAAGAACGAGATTCTTGAGGCCTATTTCAATCTTGCGCCCTACGGCGGCAATGTGGAAGGCATAGGCGCGGCGGCTCGTCTGTATTTTCATGTACCTGCCGCCCGTCTTTCGCTGTCCGAAAGCCTTGCGCTGGCGGCAGTACCTCAGAATCCCGTGAGGCGCAATCCTCTGAACGGACCGGAGTTCGAGCAGGCGCGCGCAAGGGTGACACGTCTTGTCACAGGCGATGTCCCCGAAGGGCAGGGGAAAAACGGCGCGCTTCGCTCCGGCGTTTTTCTGGCGAACCATGAGGGCGTGCTTTCGCCGTTGCGCGTGCACGGGCCTTCCGAGCTACCCTTCGAGGCTCCGCATGTGTCGAGCTCGCTTCTTTCCCGGTCGGGGAACGGAGAGCCGGTACGAACGTATATCGACCGGCGTATGCAGCAGCTTCTGGAGCGGACGCTGAAGGGGTTTGCCGCCCGGGGCAGGCGGTACGGGCTGAACAATGCGGCGGCGCTCGTCATTCACTGGCCCAGCATGGAGATCCGGGCGCTGGCCGGTTCGGCGGATTTTTTCAACGATGCGATCTCCGGTCAGGTGGACGGCACGCGCGCCCGCCGTTCTCCGGGCTCCACGCTCAAGCCTTTTATTTACGGCATGGCGCTGGATCAGGGGCTGATCCATCCGAGAACGCTTCTCGAGGATTCTCCCCGGAGCTTCGGCGGCTATGATCCGGAAAATTTCGACCGTATTTTCCGCGGGCCTCTTCCGGCCGAGGAAGCGCTGCGGTCAAGCCGCAACATTCCCGCCATCATGCTGGCATCGAAACTCAGGCCGGGGCTGTATGTCTTTTTGAAAAGAGCCGGGGTGGAGCTTCCCTTCAGCGAGGAGCATTACGGGCTGAGTCTTGTTCTCGGCGGCGCGGAAGTGACCATGCGTGAGCTTGGCGGCCTGTACACCATGCTGGCGAATCGGGGAGTATGGCGGCAGCCCCGGCTTTTTGCCGGAGAGACTGCCGCGCCCGCCGTGCCCCTGCTTTCCCCGGAGGCCGCCATAGTTGCGCTGCGCATGCTGGAGGACGATGTGCACTTCGTCCGCTCCTTTTCCGGCCCTGTTCCTCTGCGTTTCAAGACCGGTACGTCCAACGGCTTTCGCGATGCCTGGACGGCGGGCGTGGCTGGTCCCTATGTGCTGGTGGTATGGGTGGGAAACTTCGACAACTCTCCCAATCCTCTGCTCGTGGGAGGCGAGGTCGCCGCGCCGCTTTTCACCGACATCGCCCAGGCGCTGGCCTCATCCGACAGATCCTTCGCCGATCTTGTGCCCCGTCAGCAGGAAGGGCTCAACATCATTCGGGAAAAGGTCTGTACCGCCACGGGGGATCTGGATACGTCGCTGTGTGAGGATACGACGGAAACCTGGTATATTCCCGGCCGGTCGCCGACCCGTTCTTCGGGCGTGTTCCGGACCATTCTCATCGACAGGGAAACAGGTCTGCGGGCCTGTGAGCCCGTGCCGGGACGAACGGAGGAAGTGGTCTGGGAGTTCTGGCCTTCCGATCTGCGGAAGCAGTTTCTGCAGGCGGGCGTGGTCAA
>USNI01000159.1 GCA_900555975.1 uncultured Desulfovibrio sp.
CTTCCCTGTCTTCCTCGAGAGGAAGAACCGGCGGCGGCAGATGGGACATGTCCGGCGCGTTTCCCTCAAGTTCCGGAAAGAGGAGATTGAGATCCGCCTTTCCGGTGCGGGCGCTGATGAGAATGTCGGGCTTGAGAAATTCGCGGCAGCTGCCGGAACCTTCCAGTTCCATGCCCTGAACCTGCGCCGTGAGACGGGGGACCACCACGCCGCGCAGGGAAAGCTCCATGTCCTCGAAGGTTCCCGTGATGTCGTTCAAGGCATGCTGAAGACCGTCGGGCATGGCCTGTCCGAAGCCGAACCAGCGGGCAAGACTGAAATGATGAATGTCCGCCCGTCCCTTCAGCACGGGATCGGCCTGCGCAAGTCCGGAAATGCTGCCGGACACGGTGACGGCATCGTCCCCCATGCGCACGTCCGCGCCCGTGACGTTCAAGTCGTCTTCCTCCTCCCCTTTTTCAAAGGGAACGGTGAGGGACATGGGGACGGGGTGTCCGTTCATGACCATGAGCGCGGACGCGGCGGCCGTGCCCCTGACGCCGTACGACTTTGTTCCGGGGACCAGACTGAAGCCGCCCGTCAGCGAGACGCGGAGCGGCTCGGGCATGGGAAAGTAGCGGTAGGGCTCGGCAATTTCGTGCCCCAGAACGGCGTCGAGCGCGCCGATCTGCAGAGATGTGGAGACGGCGACGTCGCCGCGCCATGCGTTTCTTCTGTTGCGCCGCAGCGACGAAAGAGAAACGTTCGTGGTTCCGGCCGAGACTTCGAGTCCGGAGGCTCCGGTATAGCGCAGACTGTCCGCGGACAGCTCAAGGTTGCCGGGAAGAAGGCCGGGAAGCCTTGCGCTGGCGTTGACCCCGGAACATTCCAGATGATTTTTTCCGTCCTTTCCCGTGATGTGGCAGGTGCCGTTTTCCATGCGCACGCGCAGTCCCGTGAGTCCCGACGGCAGGGAGGATGTGAAGGGGCCGGCATCCTCGGCGTCGGGAGTCCCGGCAGACAGTTTTTCCAGCAGGGCGCTTGAGATGTCGAGCGTGGGATTTTCGAGCTTCAGGGAGTGGACGACGGGTTTGAGCCGGAGCAGGGATGTGTAGCTTATGCCTATTTCCGCTCTGCGCACGTGCAGTTCCAGATCGTCCACGCTTCCGCGCAGCAGGGCAAGATCGCTGGCATGGACGGTCGGCAGCGGCAGCAGGGACAGCGAAACCTCTCCTATGCGGCACTGGACGTCGAACTTCGATTCCAGCACGCGGGAAACAGTGGAGGCCAGTCGCGACGGCTGAAGCCATGCGAGATAGCCGTAGACTCCCGCCGTGAGAAATAATCCCCACAGCAGCAGAAGCACTGTTCCAGGACGTGGTTTTCGCATATTCCCTCTTGACGGGCCGCGGTAGTTTTCGTACCGATCTTTCATGCCCGGACTGCCCGCATAGTAGATGACTTGCTGTCAGTGCACAAGTAGGAATCGGGGTTCTGCCGGCGGGAACGCCGGACGGGCGACAGGAGTATTCATGACATTCTATACCTGTGCGGCGCTTGCCGCGCTTCTCATTGCCGGGCTTTCCGGCGCCATGCTTCCCTTCATTTCCGTCTGGGATCACAGACTGGCTTCGGCCCGCCGTCGTTCGCTCTACGACAAGAGCGCGGGCCAGACCGAGTCGCTCACGGCGCTTCTTCAGGTGCTTCTTGCGCTCGCGCTGACGGCCGATCTGCTGGCCGACGGCTGGATTTCCCGGCTGATGGCAGGGCCGTGGGCCTTCGTCTGGGAATGCCTTGTTCTTGCCTGCGCCGTATCGGCGCTGTGTTCCGTGGCCGTTCTTTTTCTCCGTCGTACGGGAAAGATGGCGATGGGCGGACTTGCCGGAGTCGCCTCCACGCTTGCCGCCTGTCTGCTCTGCGTGCTCGGCTGGAGCTTCTGTCTCGGCGCGCTTGCTGCAGCCGGTGAAGATCCCGAACAGGCCGTGCAGTCCTTCCTGGTTCTCATGGCCGGGCTGCAGAGTCTGGGATTTTCGCTTTTTGCGGCCTTTTCCCTGGCGCTGGCGCTGACCGGAGCCTATGCCCTTGCCCTGTGCTGGCATATCCTCTGCCGTCGTCATGATGATTTCGGCCGGGACTACTATACCTTCACGCTGTCCATGCGCGCGAGGCAGGCCGCCGGAGCCGGTCTTCTGCTTACGCTGGCGGCGGCCGCCATGTTCTGGATGTATCCCGTGATCGATGCCGCTCAGAGTCTGGCGCTCCTTCCCTTCGCCGGGCAATACGCCCCGCATGCGCTGACCGCCGGCATGCTTTGTCTGCCTCTTGCCGCGCTTCTCTGGTATGTCGTGGGTCGTGCCGCCGTTCCCATGCAGAAGCGTTCGCTTGCGTTTCTTGCGCTTCTGCTGCTGATCGTCGGCGTGTACTGCGTGCTCGGCCGCATATAGTCTTTCAGAGCCGCCGACTCCCCATCGGGATCAGAATGTCGCAAAGGGCGGGAACACACGTTTCCCGCCCTTTTGCGTCGATGCTTCCGGCTTTTTCCGGAAAGAGGGACTGCGGATGTCCGGATCAGTCCTCCGGACGAGAAGAGGCTGAACAGTCTTGACGGGACCGGAGCACGGCATCGCGGGCCATGCTTTCCGGATCTCTTCCGCATTCGCGCGCCAGGCGTCCGGCCAGCCTCAGCGCACGTTCCATGCGTCCGGCAATGGCCGCCACGGCGGCAGAATCGCCGGCATAGCGCTCCATCTTGCTGTGAAAGCGTTCCGTTATCGGCACGATTTCGCTTCCGCGCACGTATTTGTCCGCCAGAAACACAAGTTCCCGTTCCGTGATCGGGGCGTCGTTGGACAGCGTCAGATCCCGGTGATCCTGTACGAGGCGGGCCATCTCCTCCATGTCGAAGCTGCGGAACAGTCTTCCCGCCGCCGCCTCGTGCTGCATCTCTCCCTTGCAGACGTCGTGCGTCAGGCCTCCCGCCCGGGCAAGATCCGGATCAAGCGGAGCTTCTCCCCGCACGGCCCGCGCCGTGTTCAGGGCTTCGGCAAAGCCTGCGGCCACCTCTCCTACGACACGACAGTGCCTTCTGCCGCGCTCCGGAACCCTGCGCACGTGCAGCAGCTCTTCCGCTTCTTCCGAAAGAAGGACGTTCCGGCGCGGAGCAAGGGCACGGAGACCGGCATAGTCTTCCGGACCGTCCATGTCCCTCAGAATGAAGGAGTCGGCCACGGGAACGGAAACCGGAGAGAATCGTTTCACGATGTCCCGCAGGCAGCCGTCGTCGGACGATTGCAGCACGGCGTCGCGTACGGTTGCAGGAAAGAGCGGCGGGTGTCCGGGCTGCCCTTTGTATACGGGGATGAGCGGGGCGTTTTCTTCCGTCCGGGCGGCGTCAAGAAGCGTGCGTACCGTCATGCGGCGCACGAGAGGAATGTCCACGGGGTGCACGAACACATGATCGCACCCGGAAGGCAGGGCGGCCATGCCCGCGCATATGCTGGAGAACATGCCCCGTTCCGGGTGGCTGTTGACGGTGAACTCCGCACCGAGGGCAAGCGCTTCCCGCCGG
>USNI01000160.1 GCA_900555975.1 uncultured Desulfovibrio sp.
ATGAAGTGGGATGTGGACGAGGCTCTTGCCGAGAGTCTCGTGAAGCGGCTTCGCGCCGCCTTCCGCGATGCGCGCGGCTCCGTGGACGTCATGCTGGAGACCTCCAGCGTGCTGGCCCGTCTCACCGGTACCGGCAAGGTGTCCTTCGAGGATGCCCGTGCCGTCGGTCTCGTGGGCATGGCGGCCCGCGCCTGCGGCGTCTCCATGGACGCCCGCATGGACTGGCCGCTCTGCGATCTGGACAACGGCGCCCTGCACAAGCGTCTGCGCACCACCGGCGACGTGCTGGCCCGCACCCTCATCCGCAGCGACGAACTGAACGACTCCGCGGCTTCGGCCGAAGCCGATCTCACGCTGCTCGGCGTGTCGAACGGCGAGGAACGCTGCCGTGTCGGCATGCCCGACGCCCTTCCCGCCGGACGTCTCGCCGTGGCGCAGGTGGAAGGCTGGCGCGGAGAGATCTGTCACGTCGGCATCACCGTCCGGCGACTGGCTCGCCTACAAGGTGGTGGATCCCTCCTTCCACAACTGGACGGGACTGTCCCTCGCGCTGCGGGGCGAGCAGATTTCCGACTTTCCGCTGTGCAACAAGAGCTTCAACCTGTCCTACTGCGGGCACGACCTGTAAAGGAAAAGGCCATGCTGAACATCATCAGGGAACGCCTTCATCAGGGCTACCGCACGCTGAACTATCCCCATGTCCTGCCGACCGTCAGTCCGCGCTTTGCCGGGCTGCCCTCGCTGACGCCGACCTCCTGCAAGGACTGCCGGAGCCGCGCCTGTCTTGCCGCCTGTCCCACGGGCGCTTTGCGCGCGACGGCCGACGGACCGGAACTCGACATGGGCCGCTGTCTGTTCTGCCGCGCCTGCGAACAGGCCTGTCCGGAACACAAGATCACCTTCACAAACGAACACAGACTCGCCGCCTTCACGCGTGAGGCCCTCATCGTGCGCGGCCCCGCACCGGAAGACATCAACCGGCCGGGCGTCCGTCCGGCGCGGGGAGCGCAGAAACGCGATCTTTCGATGTTCTCCCGCTCCCTCAAGCTGCGCGAGGTGAGCGCGGGCGGATGCATGGCCTGCGAGGCGGACGTCAACGTGCTCGGCACGCTCATCTATGATCTCGGACGCTTCGGCATAGAATACGCAGCCTCGCCGCGTCATGCCGACGGCATACTCGTCACCGGTCCGGTCACGGAGAACATGAAAAAGGCTCTGCTCGACACCTGGCAGGCCGTGCCGGAACCGAAGATCGTCATCGCCGTGGGCATCTGCGCCATTTCCGGCGGCACGTTCCGCGGCAGCCGGGAAGGCTGCGGCGGCGTGGAATCCGTGCTGCCGGAAGGCTCGGTGGACGTCTATGTGCCGGGATGCCCGCCCAACCCCTGGACCATTCTCGACGGCATTCTTTCCGCAGCCTGGAAAAAACGCATGCTCCGGCAGGAGTGACGCCCCGTCCTCTGCGCCGGACAATCGGGACCGCACCCGTCCGTGCCTGCTGCGGGGCGGACGCGCGGGAACAGAACGCCGCGCCGGTGCCCAGCCGTGCCGTTCCGGAGCCTTCGCATGTCCGTGTCCGGGCAGGGACCGCGCCTTCAGAAAAGCCTCTTCCCGGACGAAAACGACAAAACGCCTGGATGTTCCGCAACGCCGTCTTTTGCATGGAGAGACGGTATTGTCCTTATCCGGCTTTTGTTGCATGATATGCATCAAAAAAGTCATCCTGTTGTTGCATATCATCAGCGGAACGGACGGAAAAACGCCTCAAAACCTCGTCATGTTCTTTTTTTTGTTTCTCCAACCCTTCCTTTCCACAGAGAAAAACATGCATGTTGCACGGATATGACATGAAAAAATGTTTTTCGGACTGGACTGAACGGCATCGTTCATGCTATAGGCGGAATCAATCCGACGTGCACGGAACAGGTCCGGCACGTTCGTCAGGCCCCCTTTACAAAGGAGAACCCCCCATGCGCAAAGTCCTTCTTGCCCAGGCTCTTGCCCTGGCCCTTCTGCTGCCCGTCGCGGCCGACGCCGCCGACTACAGACCCGACGTAGCCGCCCATCGCGGCGCGAGCGGCTATCTGCCCGAGCACACGCTTCCCGCCAAGGCCATGGCCTATGCCATGGGCGTGGACTACGTGGAGCAGGACGTCGTCATGACCAGGGACGGCAAGCTCATGGTCATGCACGACATTCTGGTGGACACCACCACCGACGTGGCCAAGAAGTTTCCCGACCGCCATCGCGACAACGGCCGCTACTACGCCTGCGACTTCACCTACGACGAACTGCGCACCCTGCGCGTGACCGAACGTTTCGATCCCAAGACCGGCAAGGCCGTGTTCCCGGACCGCTTCCCCGATTCTCCCATCGGCTATCAGATTCCCACGCTGGAGGAAGAGTTCTATCAGGTGCAGGGACTGAACAAGTCCACCGGCAGGAACGTGGGCGTGTACGTGGAAGTGAAGGAACCTGAATTCTTCATGACCCAGGGTCTGGACATCCTCAAGGCGACCATCGAAATGATGACCCGGTTCGGCTACAACAGCCCGGACAGCAAGGCTATTCTCCAGATCTTCGACTATGAGGCCGTGATCCGCGCCCGCGAGCTCGGCTGGAAGGGACAGCTTTGCATGCTGGTCACCGCCGGCGGCCAGGGCGCCAAGGACGACAAGGACCGCCACAAGTGGCTGACCACGCCCGAAGGCATCAAGGACATCGCCAGATATGCCACCATCTACGCGCCGAACTTCAATCTTCTTGCCGTGCCCACGGTCGACGGCAAGGGCTACACGCTGTCCAACCTCGGCGATCTGGCCCGCGAGAACGGCATGAAGCTGCACTCCTGGACGCTGCGCAAGGACTCTCTGCCCAAGGGCTTCAAGGACTTCAACGAAGTGCTGGACGTGTCCTTCAAGCAGCTCAAGGTGGACGGCATGTTCTCCGACTTCCCGGATCTTCTGGTGGAATACCTGAAGGCCAACAACATGCGCTGAACGCGCTGCGCAGGGGATGACTGAAGTTGAGCCGTCCCGACCCCGCCGCGCATCATGAAAAAGAAGGCCGATCCCTGCAAGGGGACCGGCCTTTTCTCGTTTCCGGGGAAAATGAGGAACGTTTTCTAGGACTTCTTGAAGCTTCTCGTCACGAGCAGCGACGCGCAGATGATGAGTCCGAGCGCGCTCCACTGGCGAAGCGAGAGCATCTCGCCGAGGATGAGAAATCCGAACATGGCCGCGGCGGCCGGTTCGAGACTCATGAGCACGCCGTAGGCCTGCGGAGGCACGATGCGCAGCGCCACGATTTCCAGACCGTACGGCAGGGCCGAAGCCAGAAATCCGACAAGAAAGGCCATGGGCAGCACGTCGGCAAGCACGTCGGGTCGGAAAAGCAGCGTTCCTTCGGCCGCGACGGCCCACGGCACGGCCACGATCGTGCCTGCGAGCATACCCCATGCGGCGGCGCTGACGCCTCCGCCGCCGGCACGGCGGCCGAACACGATGTAGGCGGCCCAACCCGC
>USNI01000161.1 GCA_900555975.1 uncultured Desulfovibrio sp.
CGGGCCGTCATGGTTCCGAAGAAGAACACGCCTGCGCCGCGCAGTCGTTCCATGAAGGAGCGCATGGCGGGATCCGGACCGCCGCGCCATGTCCAGAATCCGAGAATCAGCCGGTCGAAGCGGCAGCAGGAAAGCTCGTCCACGGAAAAGAGCGGCAGCGAAAGACGCTCCGCAAGATAGGCGGCCACGGTCCGTGTGTTGCCCGTGCGGGAGGAAAAGACAACGGCGTCGCTCATGCCTAATCCTCCAGAAGACAGCGCCGCAGCGCCTCGTCATCCAGAATGACGATGTTTTTTCGCTCCAGACGTATGATGCCTTCCTGCACGAAGCGGCTCAGCTGCCGGCTCAGGCTCTCGCGGGAGAGTCCGAGCAGTCCGGCCAGCACCTCGCGCGTGATGCCGTCATCCAGCGCGGCGCTCTTCTCCACCCGCGCCTTGTGCAGAAGCCAGCCCGCCACGCGGCGACGCACGGAAATCTTGCCCTGAGAGACGGCAATCTTGTTGATGAACATGCGCTGACGCATGGCGAGCGCGCGCATGACGCGCATGGCGAGCACCGTATTTTCCGAAAGCAGCGCGCGGAGCATTCTGTTGTCCATGAGCAGCACCGTGCATGCGGAAAGCGCGCGGGCCGACAAAAAGGCGCCGCCGCTGCCGAACAGGCCGTACAGTTCCAGAAAATGTCCGTCGCGCACGATGTGCAGTATGGTGTTCTTCCCCGCGACCGAGCCTTTGAGCAGCTCCACATGACCGCAGACCAGCCATGCCGTGGACGCCATGACCTCGCCCTCGGCAAAAATCCATTCGCCCTTGGCAAAGGAAACAAGCCGCGTTCCCGAGGCAAGTCGTCCCGCCTCCTGCCCGGACAATTCGGGGAAGCTCCGCGCAAGTTCCGTGTGCACGTCCCGATGTTCCGCATATCCTGTCATGTTCCGCTCCTGCAATGCCGTTTCGTGACCGTCCCGCGTCCGGTGCGGCCGTTCCGTCCATCCGGTCATCCTACCCCGTGCGCCTTTCCGGAACCATGACCGGAATCACAGTCTGGCAAGAAAGCTCCTCCGGCAGGTCCGTTAAAAACGAAGCACCGGAAGGGAGAAGGCGGAAACCTTCTCCCTTCCGGTGCTCTTTTCGAAAAAGACAGAAACTCAGGCGTCGAGAGCGTTGACGGCCTTGGTCAGACGGGACACCTTGCGGGCGGCGTTCTTCCAGTGAATGACGCCCTTGCCGGCGATCTTGGACACAGTGGAAGTAGCGGTCTTCAGGGCCTCTTCGGCGGCAGCCTTGTCATTCTGCTGAATGGCGGCGCGCACGGCCTTCACCACGTTCTTGATGCGGGTACGGGCAGCGCGGTTGCGGGCGTTGCGCTTGACACTCTGCTTTTGGCGCTTGATGGCGGAAGCATGATTTGCCACGGGAATCCTCCGGAATGATGACCCCTGTCGGGGTGTGATGCGATACGATGTCGGGCGGCACAGACGACCGCCCGTTATTGCCAGAACGACTATTCTTATGCGCCTTGACGCTTTCTGTCAAGGGGAGACGTTCCCCCTACATCTGCAGGGCCGAAAAATCGGCGAGCCTGCCCATGCGGGAAAGAAGGAACTGCAGAAGATTCAGACGGTTGGTACGAAGCTGCTCGTCTTCGGCCATGACCATGACGCCGGAGAAGAACGCGTCCACCGTCGGACGCACGTCGTCCATGAGCGCGAGGATCTCGTCGAAGCGGTCCTGCGTCCACAGTTCGTCGAAGCGGACGGACATGGCGTCCAGGGCGTCGGCGAGGGCCTTTTCCGGTTCCTCCACAAGCAGATCGCGACGGAAGTTGCCGGTGACGTTTCCGCCCTGCTTGCGCAGAATGTTGGCCACACGCTTGAAGGTCTGCGCGTTGTCCGCGAAACCGGGCTTCTCGCTTTCCTTCGCCAGGGCGGCAAGACGGCGGGATGCGGCCCACACGTCGCTGCATCCGGCGTTCATGACCGCTTCCACGAGCAGGGTGTCGTTGCCCTGCGTGAGGAAGTAGTTCTTCACGCGGCCGGCGAAGAAGTCGTTGAGTCTGGCAAGAGCCTCGGCCTTGTCCAGCTTCCAGCGAATGTCCTCGCTGTAGAGCGACTGCGCTCTGGCGAAAAGATCCTCCACGCTGATGCGGTAGCCCTTCTCGATGATGATGCGGGCGATGCCCAGCGCGCAGCGGCGCAGGGCGAAGGGATCGGCCGCACCGGTGGGAATGTTGCCGAGTCCGAAGCAGCCCACCAGCGTATCGGCCTTGTCGGCCATGGACAGCAGCGCGCCGAGACTGGTGGAGGGCACGGGAGTGTCGGGACCGGCCGGCAGATACTGTTCGGCGATGGCGTCGGCAGCGGCGGGATCAAGGCCCATCCTGTGTCCGTAGATGCCGCCCATGATGCCCTGAAGGGTATCGAATTCTCCCACCATCTGGGACACGAGATCGGCCTTGGCGCAGCGGCCGGCCACAAGCGCGGACGCAGGATCCACGGAAGCGGCGCGCATGACGCCGGGCTGTTCCGCGAGCCAGCGGCACAGTTCGGCAAGTCTGCGGCACTTGTCGCCCATGGAGCCGAGCGGACCGAGGAAAATGACGTGATCGAGCTTTTCCTTCCACACGTCGAAGGAGGCCTTCATGTCGGTGTTCCAGTAGAAGCGGGCGTCCTCAAGACGGGCGCGCAGCACTCTCTCCCAGCCCTTCTTCACGAGTTCCGGCTCCAGGGAACTGACGTTGGCCACGGTGAGAAAATGCGGCAGCAGACGGCCGTCCGCGCTTTCCACGCCGAAGCTCTTCTGATGCGTTTCCATGCTGGTGAGCAGCACCACGGCCGGCAGTTCAAGGAAGGAGGGATCGAAGTCGCCGAGAATGGGCACGGGATGTTCGCTGAGTCCCTGCACCTCGTCGAGCAGACTTTCCTTCCACAGGATGTGTCCGCCCACGCTGCGGGCCAG
The DNA here is from genome assembly GCA_900555975.1 of uncultured Desulfovibrio sp. Lineage (GTDB taxonomy): Bacteria > Desulfobacterota > Desulfovibrionia > Desulfovibrionales > Desulfovibrionaceae > Mailhella. The sequence continues at coordinate 2,955 of USNI01000161.1, forward strand.
TTCGTCGCCGCCTTCCACGATGATGCGGCGGCGCTCCGCTCCGGAGACCGTGACGCCGCACTTTTCGGCGAGCACGGCGTCGAAGTCGTCGGCACAGGACACCTCGAAGGGGCCGCGACCATGCACGCGATGGCCGATGGTCATGCGGCCGGACTGCACGTCGGCCACAGTGAAGGGCACGACCTCGCCATCCATGAGCGCCACCACCCAGCGCAGCGGGCGGGCGAACAGAAAGTGACTCGCGCTCCAGTGCATGCGCTTGGGGAAGGGAAGCGACGATGATGGAAGGCGCGGCCCCGGCAATGATGGACGAGGCGGTCACGCCGCCCACGGTCTTGCGGACCGCCACATATTCGCCCTTGGGCGTTTCCTGACGGAAAAGCGCACTCACGTCCACGCCCTGTCCGCGGGCAAAGCCCTGCGCGGCCCTGGTGGGATTGCCGTCGGCATCGTAGGCGGCCCTGACGGACGGACCGAGCGCCACTTCCTCACGCACCGGCGTGGCGGACAGAAGGCCGCGGACATGCATCACGGCGCGACGGGGAG
>USNI01000162.1 GCA_900555975.1 uncultured Desulfovibrio sp.
GTCTGACCAAGCACTGCATGGTGCGCAACAATCTTACGCCTCACATCGAGGTCAATCCCGAAACCTTCGCCGTCATGGTGGACGGAAAGCACATTACCGTTCCGCCGGTACAGCACGCCAGTCTCGGACAGCTGTACTTCTTCAGCTGAGGAACGGCCATCTGAATCACCGGCCGGTCTGCCCGTTGTGAAGCACGTTCTTCCGACCACGGGGGATCGGCCGGATGCCGGGCAGGCGGTAATCCTGCGGAAAATGCTCTGGGGGCACATGTGGACGTTGTAGAAAAAATATGGGGAAACATAAAGGACCCGGTATGGGTGGCCAGACTGCGCGGTGCCGACATGGACTGGCTGGAACTTTCCCAGTGGGATGCCCAGAAGAATCGTCTTCGCAAGGAAAGTCTCGGCGGAAAGAGCGTGGCCGTGGCGCTGGAAAGAGGGCAGTCGCTTCACGACGGGGATATCCTGGACTGGGATGAGGAACATCGTCGGGCCGTGATATGCCGCATCAGACTTTGTCCTGTCATGGCAGTGGATCTTTCCGGGCTGTCCGCGCTCAGCGCTGAGGATGCCGTGTCTTCGGCCGTGAGGCTTGGACATGCACTCGGCAATCAGCACTGGCCCGCTGTGGTGAAGAATGGCGTGGTCTATGTTCCCATGACGGCCGACCACAAGGTGATGGGTGCCGTCATGGACACGCATGCCATTGCCGGAGTTTCCTATGCCTTTCTGTCCGGTGAGGACGTAAGCGGAAAGCTTTCCGCAGAGGAGGCACGGCTTCTTTTCGGAGGAGCCGAGGAGGGCGGACACCATCATCACGGCCATCACGCGTGACGGCACAGATACAGACGGAGGCTGAGGTGGATGTTCTTTCTCTGGTCAGACTGATGCAGTTCGGTGATTCCATGCTTCCAACCGGAGCCTTTGCCTTTTCCGGAGCACTGGAGGCGGCGGCACAGACAGGCGTGGTGCATGATGCGGATACGCTTCAGCAGTATGTGGTGTCTGCCCTGAATCAGGCATCCACCGGCGACGCCGTGGGACTGGCCTTTGCCGTACGGGCCTTGTGCAGGGATCCGGCAAGCGTCGGCGGGCAGGTAAGCGAGGGCACGCTGACGCGACTTCGCAACATCGACATCGCGCTGTATCGGCGCAAGCTTCCCGAAGAATTCCGGGAAATGATGACGAAAACGGGACGCAAGCTCGCGGAGCTGGGACTGGAAATCACGCTGTCACCGCTTCTGTCGCGCTGGATGTCCCAGATTGGCAGCGCCAGTACGCCCGGCTCCTATCCCGTATCGTTGGGGGTGCTTCTGGCTGCGGCGGCCTTTTCGGAAAAACCCATGCGGAGAGCGGATGGAGAGGAGGAAGATGCGCTGCTTCAGGAATGTCTGACCGTATATTTCTATGGTGTGGCCATGGGCATACTGAATGCGTCGCTCAGATTGATGAGGGTCACGCATCTGGATACGCAGGCCATTCTCTATCGCAGTTCCGCCATGTTTGATCGTCTCTGCGGCCAGGCGCTCGATACGCCCCTGGAGCGCATGACGGGATACGCGCCCATGACGGAAATCCTTTCCGCTGCGCACAGGCAGGCGCGCGTCCGTCTTTTCATGAGCTGAGAAGGAGTGAAGGTATGAAGAAGATAACCCGCATAGGCGTCGGCGGACCGGTGGGGTCCGGCAAGACGGCCGTCATCGAGGCCGTCGTGCCCGTGCTCATGAAGCGCGGTGTGCGTCCGCTCATCATTACCAATGACGTCGTCACCACCGAGGATGCCAGACACGTGCAGAGAGAGCTGGCGGACGTGCTTCCTGCAGAGAGAATAGTAGGCGTGGAAACCGGAGCCTGTCCCCATACGGCCATCCGGGAGGATCCCAGCATGAACCTTGCCGCCGTGGAGGATCTTGAGAAGCGCTTTCCGGACAGCGATGTCGTGTTCATTGAAAGCGGAGGCGACAATCTTACGCTTACCTTCAGTCCGGCCCTGGCGGACTTCTTCATCTATGTCATTGATGTGGCAGCCGGTGACAAGATTCCCCGTAAAAGCGGTCCCGGCGTCTGTCACTCCGACATTCTCGTCATCAACAAGGAAGATCTTGCTCCGTACGTGGGAGCCAGTCTCGAGGTCATGGACCGGGATTCCAGACTCATGCGCGGCGATCGTCCCTTTCTGTTCACCAACTGCATGACGGGGCATAACATCGAGACGCTGGCCGACTGGATCATGCGTGACGCCCTGTTCGACATTCCGGAGCGTGAGCCTGTGTGTCTGGTGCCGGAACATGGGAAGAATGATGTCCGCAGCTGCGGAGAGGCTGTCCATGAGTGAGCGCCCGGCGGTCAGAGAAGAGAGAAAAAGGCGTACGGTTCCGGACTGTTCCAGCTTTCAGGCCGCCAAGGAGGCCATGCGCGGTCTGGAAAGGGAGGCCGTGGAACTGAATCCCTACCGTGACGAGCCTCCTCAGATGAAAAGCGCCGTTACGGGAAAGACGGGATATCTGCGGCTTGATTTTCGTCGAGATGAAAACATGGGACGTACCGTTCTTGCCGATCTCGACCGCAGAGTACCTCTGCTTGCGCAGAAGGCGCTGTACTGGGAAGAGTCTCAGCCGGACATGGCCTGCGTCATCACCATAGCGGCCACGGGCTGTGTGGTGCAGGGAGACCGCATGGCTCTGGACATCCGGGCGGAAGAAGGCGCCCATGCTCTTGTGACCACGCAGTGTGCCACCAAGGTGCATGTCATGGACCACAATCATGCCTTTCAGCTGCAGCGTTTTCGTCTTGAAAAGAACAGCTGGCTTGAATATGTCCCGGATCCGCTCATCCTGCATCGGCATGCACGGTATATGCAGGATACCTGGGTGACGCTGCCGGAATCGGCCTGTTTCATCTACGGGGAAATCCTCATGCCCGGCAGACGCTGGCATCATGAGGAGGAACTGTTCGGATTTGATCTGTATTCCGCGGGATTTCATGTCTGCCGGAAGGATGGCGAGGCCCCGCTTTTTGAAGAGAGGCTCGTCCTGGAACCGGACAGGGAGAATTTCTGCAGCGTCGGCGTGATGAACGGATTCGAGGTGTTCGGCAGCATGTTCGCTCTCGTTCCTGAACAGATCGCTTCCAGAATAGGCAGCGCCATGGGCAGCTGTGTGGGGCGGGACATCGCCTGGGGAACGCTTGAACTGCCGGAAGGGGCCGGCATAGCGCTGCGGGTCCTCGGTCATACCGTGGAGTCCGTTCGTCAGAAGACGAGGGAGTTCCATTCTCTGGCCCGGAAAGAGGGACTCGGCAAACCTCTTCCGCCGGAATTTCTCTGGCGATGAGAAGCAGTATGCCTGTGTGGACGGCTACGGGAGGTGACGGATATGGTATCGGCTGAATCCAGAGGTACGGAATGTGAAGCATGCTTTGTCGTCCGCGTCGTCAGGACTCTTCTGCGCGGAGCCGGTCAGGTCATGTTCCAGAACTCGGCGTGGACGGGA
>USNI01000163.1 GCA_900555975.1 uncultured Desulfovibrio sp.
CGCAGGCAGGCCACAGGCCATCCCATACGGGGACCCGTCCTAACACGGCATCAAGGGGAGACGTGCTGCCGAAAAGAAGCTCCTTTCCCATGACCGGAACGCCGCGCATGAGCAGATAGCCCATGAGCACACAGACCATTGCCGGCACGAGAGCCGCAGAAAATCCGGTAAGAATCCGGAAGCAGAGAAAGGGGATGGAATGCTTCACGAGCGTCCTCCCATGCGTCGGATGGCAAGACTTACGATGCCGTTGATGAGCAGAAGAAACAGTCCTGCCATGAACAGAGAGTCATATGCGGCTCCGCCCACTTCATTGGACGTGACAAGAGCCATGTGCGCCGTAAGCGTACGAAGACTGGAAAGCAGCGACTCCGGCATGACCGGAGCATTCCCCGCCAGCATGAGCGGCAGCATGGTATCGCCCACGGCGCGACCGAATCCGAGTACGGCGGCGGAGATCAGCGTAGTACGGGAGGAAGGAAGCACCAGATACCAGAGCAGTTCCAGACGGCTCAGACCTGCTGCCGCGCCTGCAAGCCTCACCGACTCCAGTCTGGGTCCGAGACCGGCCTGAAGAACAAGGACGACCGTGGGAAGAATGAGCAGACTGAGCATGACCGCGGCCGTCAACCATGAAAAGCCCGATCCTCCGAGTCCGGAGCGGATGGCCGGAGCCAGCAGAAACACGGCGGCAAATCCGTATACCACGGTCGGGATGGCCGTCATCACGCGGACCATGCCTCCCACCAGGATACGTCGCACGCTTCCCTTTCCGCTTCCGCCCGGCGCCAGCAGCCAGCAGCAGAGACACAATCCCAGTGTCCAGCCTGGCACGACAGCCAGAACCGCCATGAGTACGGATCCTGCCACCATGGGCAGAATACCGAATTCTCCTTTGCCCGGGGCCCATGACCATGAAAAGGGGCCGCCACCTCCGTCCTGAAGAAATGCGGGCAGGGCGAAGGCGACGACCATGAGAAACAGCAGCACCATGCCTGCCGCGGCCAGTGCCACGGACACATGAATGACGGCGAGGCCCGCCTCCCCGTTCCGACGCTCCGGCCGGAAGGATACGACTGCGTTTCTCATACCGGACCTACTTTCTGTCCAGAGGAATGTAGCCGGAGGAGCTGATGAAGCCCTTGCCGTCTTCGGAATAGATGTAGTCGATGAACAGAGCGGTCAGTCCCTGAGGCTTGCCCTTGGTGTTCATATAAAGAAGACGGGTAATGGTATAGGTTCCGTTGGCGGCATTCTCCTGAGAGGGAACCATGCCGTCCACGGTAACGCCGCGGATGGAGTCGTCAAGATGACCGATGCCCACATAGCCGATGCCGTTGGGGTCCTGCGCGATGGCGGTCTTCATCGCTCCGTTGGAGTTGACCACGTTGGCCGTCTGCACGGAGGTACCCTTGTCCAGCGCCCGTTCCTCGAAGGTTTCACGCGTGCCGCTGCCGTCTTCGCGGACATAGAGGGAAACAGGGGCGTCCTTGCCGCCGACTTCCTTCCAGTTGGTGATCTTCCCGGCAAAGATGTCCTTGATCTGAGCCTTGCTCAGGGAGGTCACGCTGTTGGAGGGGTTGACGGCAATGGCCACGCCGTCAATGGCGAAGGGGAAGGTTTCCAGGCCATATTTGGCAATTTCACTGTCCTTGAGCGCACGGCCGGTATTACCGATCTGCACGAGTCCCTCGCCGACCTTCTGCACGCCGACGCCGGAACCGCCGCCGGCAACGGTGATGCGGATGTCCTTGTTGGCGGTCATGATGGCCTGAGCGGCCTTCTGCATGACAGGAATGTGGGCGGTGCCGCCGGCGATGTCGATGCTGCCCTTCTGTCCCTTGAAGGAATCAAGAGGAGCGGCCACGGCCAGAGATGCACTGAGAAGAACCAGCGCAAACGCGGAAAGAATACGATTCATGCTCACCTCTCGTTACGAGGCGGCACGCTTCAGGAACAACGGAAGATCGCAGGGAACGGCTGAAGACGCCACTACGTGAAGCCGGCAAGACACACCTTGTCTCTGCGAATGATTTCGTCAGGTGTTCCTGAAAAGCATACCGGCCTCTCGTTGAAAAACGTTGCATTGGGGCGCAACATTCGCGCCCTTACATCATTTTCTGCCCCACGGTGTAGGGAAAGTCAAGCGTACCCTCCCCGGATGTTTGCATCGTCGTTCCAGGCAAGAAGACCTTCCACGGCCGCCAGCACATCCGCCGCGGCGAAAAGGCGCGTCACCTTTTTTCCGGCTTCCGGCAGGGAACAGTCCGCCCGGCAGAATCCGGCCTTTCTGATGCGGACAGGGTCCAGTCCGAGCTTCATCGCGCTGCGCTCCCCCTTGCCGGAAAGCACCAGCACGGCGGCGAAAAGTCCGGCATTGGCTCCGAACAGAAGATCCTCGACCTTGTCCCCCACCATGACACAGCGTTCAGGATCAAGGGAATGGGCGACACGCAGGCTCTCCCACATCCCCGTACCCGGTTTCCGACAGGAGCAGCCGGCGTCGGGACCGTGCGGACAGAAGCGTTCGTCGTCAAGTCCGGCCCCGAAGACGGAGAGCAGCTCTCCCAGCCTTTCTTCGCAGGCATGCCAGCCTGATTCGGGAAAATACCCCCGACCTATGCCCGACTGATTGCTGACGACGAAGCTCTTCACTCCCCGCTGGCGCAGAATGGCGAGAGCTTCTCCCGTACCGGGAACAAGTTCCACGCCTTCCGGAGAGCCGAGATAGTGACGGTCTTCAATCAATGTTCCGTCCCGGTCGAAAAGAACGGCTGAAAGTTCCATCATGATGCCTCCTGTGAACACGCCCTCCGTCCGTTGTCGGCGGATCAGGACGGCAGAACATACGCTTCTTCTGTCGCCGTTTATCCGAAAGGATGAGCCTCTTGTCAACGTTCCGGATGCCGACGGCAGACGTCACGCTGAAAACATGAGAAAAAAGAATCTCGTTTCACGGCACATCCGAAACGATACGGTGCCTGTCCCGCCCGGGGAAGGCCTTTTGTCTTGACGGGACCAAAGCTTTTTTTCATGCTGCCTTCCATGCTTCTCTACATTCACGTTCCCTTCTGCCGCAGCAAATGTCGATACTGCGCCTTCTACTCCGAACCCGTCGACGAGACTCGCCTTCATCTGTGGGCCGATGCCCTTCTCATCGACATGCGCCGCCGCTCCGAAGCTCTGGGGCATCCTGCCGTGCGCACGGTATTCTTCGGCGGAGGCACACCGAGTCTTGTTCCCCCCGTTCTGCTCGGAACCATTCTTGATGCGATAACGGATTGCTTTGTTCTGGATGACGACGCTGAAATCAGCATGGAAGCCAATCCCGACTCTCTGACGGACGAGCGTGCGGCCGGCTTCCGGGCAGCCGGCGTAAACCGTGTATCTCTCGGCGTGCAGGCGCTGGTCGATCATCTTCTGAAGGCGGTGGGCCGTGTCCACGACAGGGCCTGTGCGCTGAGGGCCTTCCGCGCCCTGCGGCG
>USNI01000164.1 GCA_900555975.1 uncultured Desulfovibrio sp.
CTGTCCGCTGGACAACGACTATCTGCGTGCCCTCGAATACGCCATGCCCCCCACCGCCGGCGAGGGCATCGGCATGGACCGGCTGACCATGCTGCTCACCGACGAGCCTTCCATCCGTGAAGTGCTTCTCTTCCCGCTGCTCAGGCCCGAACTCTAGCTTTTCATGCGGCGGCGCGCCCGCGCCGCCGCAGAACCCGCGCAGGACGGGGCCGCCGATCGCGATGCCGGCGCCCGGCACGGAATGCGCCTTTGTCCGTTCCGCCCCTGCGCAATGCCTTCAGTCTTCCGGATATAACGCTCCGGCGTCTTTCCGGAGCCTGCACGAATGAGGATCCCATGTCGTATTCGCTGTTCATCGCTTCGCGGTATCTCACCTCGCGGAACAAGCGCACGTTCATATCCGTGATCTCCCTCATGTCCGTGCTGGGCGTGGCCATAGGCGTGGCCGCGCTCGTCATCGTCATGAGCGTGTACAACGGCGTCACGCAGGAGATGCGCGAGAAGATTCTCGGCGCGAATCCCCATATCATGATCATGTCCACGCAGGCCGGCGCCTTCGGCCCCGAGGCCGCGAAAGGCCGCGGCGACGTCATCGAACGCATCCGCGAGACGCCGGGAGTGGTGTCCGCCACGCCCTTCCTCTACGCGGAAGTGCTGCTTTCCACGCCGCAGGGAGCCACGGGTCTCGTGGTGCGCGGCATTGATCCGGAACTGGCCGCCGAGTCCATGCCCATGCTCCGGCATCTGGAGAGCGGAAGCGTGGACAATCTCGCCCGCGAGGAGGGTCCGGCAGGCATGCTCGTGGGACACGATCTTGCGCGGCGCTTCCATCTGAGCGTGGGCAGCAGGGTGAATCTCATGTCCCCGGCCGGACAGCGCACCACCGCGGGCTTCGTGCCCAAGCTGCGTTCCTTCCGCGTGGAAGGCATCTTCAAGTCCGGCATGTCCGACTTCGACAGCCGTCTCGCCTATGTGCCCATCGCCGCGGCGCAGGATCTCATGGGCTATCCCGACGGACACATTTCCGGCGTGGAGGCCTTCGTCGAGGATCCCTACAAGGCCCGCGACATCGCTTCCGGCATGGCCGCCTCGCTCGGCGCTCCCTTCTATGCCAGAAACTGGATAGACATGAACGCCAATCTCTTCGCCGCCCTGCAGCTCGAACGCTTCGGCATGTTCATCGTGCTGCTCATGGTGATTCTTGTCGGATCTTTTTCCATCATCACGTCCCTGGTCATGCTCGTCATGGAAAAAACCAAGGATATCGCCATATTGATGTCCATGGGCGCCACGGGCGCAGGCGTGAGGCGCATCTTCATGCTGCAGGGAGCCATCATCGGGGCTGTTGGCACGGGCATAGGTTATGTGCTAGGAATCGTGCTGGCCCTGCTCCTCAAGAAGTATCAGTTCATCGAGCTGCCTCCGGGCGTGTACATGATGGACACGCTTCCGGTCATCATCGAGCCGCTGGATCTTCTCATCATCGGAGCAGTGTCCATGCTGATGTGTTTTGTGGCCACCATCTATCCCGCCAGGCAGGCTTCGCGTCTCGTGCCTGCCGAGGCTCTCCGCTATGAGTAACGACATGGATGCTCCCTTCGACAACAAGCCGCTCTACCTGGTCCGGCATGCCCGGAAAACGGTGGAAAGTCCGGCAGGCGAGCTGACCATTCTGCGCGACGTCTCCTTCGAGGTGCAGGCAGGTGAGGCTCTTGCCATCGTCGGATCCTCGGGATCCGGCAAGTCCACGCTGCTGCATCTGCTCGGCACGCTCGACCGCGCCACGGGCGGAAGCGTGCTCTTCGAAGGCCGTGATCTTTCCGCCCTTTCTCCGGCGGAGGCCGCGCATTTCCGCAACAGGGAGCTGGGATTCGTGTTCCAGTTCCATCACCTGCTGCCGGAGTTCACCACCGTGGAGAACGTGGCCATGCAGGCCATCATTGCGGGCATGAGCCGGCATGAGGCCCTGGAAAGGGCCGCCGCCGCCCTGGAGTCCGTCGGCCTTGCCGACAGACTCGATCATCATGTCACCACGCTTTCCGGAGGCGAGCGGCAGCGTGCCGCCATCGCCCGCGCCACGCTCCTGCATCCCAAGGTGCTGCTGGCCGACGAGCCTACCGGCAATCTGGATGAAAAAACGGGCGAGCGCGTGGCCGGGGTGCTCAGACGCCTGAACCGCGACACGGGCATGACGCTCGTCATAGTGACGCATAACCGGGAACTTGCGGACAGTATGGACCGCAGCCTTGAACTGAGATCGGGAGAACTTTATGCGCAAGATGCTTTCTAGTCTGGTCCTGCTGGCCCTGTGCCTGCTCATGCGGGTTGCGGCGGCCGACGCGGCCGAAACCCGTGTGCTGGTGCTGCCTTTCGCCGTCAATGCGCCGTCGGCGCAGGCGCAGCTTGCCAGAGACGTCCCCACGCTGGTGCGTCAGAGCCTTGAGGATCGCGGCATCACGGCCATTCCGACGTCGGCTTCGGACAAGGCCGCCGCACAGGATGCCGCAAGCGCCGGAAAACGCGCCCGCTCCGCCCGTGCGGGCTATGCCGTGTTCGGCAGTCTGAGCCAGCTCGGCGAGAGCTTCAGTCTGGACATGCAGGTGGTTTCCGCCTCGAGCGGCGCCTCCCGGATCTACCACAGGGAGGGCGCGAATCTTCTGGAACTGCAGCCTGCGGTGAACAGTCTCGTGGATCAGATGGTGATCGAGCTCGATACCGCCTCTCCCGTGCGCGCGGCCGCAAAGAGCGCCCGCGGCGGCATCGTCGACATCGACGTCCGCGGTCTGAAGTTCATCGACAAGGACAGGGTGCTCGTGCGCGTCGGCTCCCGCACCGGCGAGCCGCTCAACGAGGACACCGTGGACGAGGACGTGCGCAACATCTGGGATCTCGGCTACTTCAACGACGTGCGCGCCGACGTGGAAAGCGGTGCGGGCGGTCCCGTGCTGGTGTTCACCGTGGAGGAGAAGCCCCGCATCGACGACGTGCGCGTGGAAGGCTCCGAGGCCGTGAGCATCGACGACATCAAGGAAGCCATGTCCACCCAGACCGGCAACGTGCTCAACGAGAAGCTTCTTGCCGACGATCTGCAGAAGGTCACGGATCTCTATCACAAGCAGGGCTTCTATCTTGCCGAAGTGACCTACGAGGTCCAGCCCCGCTCCGACGGCGCCGCCGCGGCCCTCGTGCTCCACGTCAAGGAAGGCAGCAAGCTCTACATCAAGGAAGTGGCCATCGAAGGCCTCAAGGAAATTTCTCCCGACGACGTGAAGGACTATCTCTCCCTCAAGGAAAGAGGTCTGTTCTCCTGGTTCACCGGCTCCGGCGTGCTCAAGGACGACCTGCTCGAACGCGATTCCCAGGCCATCCGCGCCTACTTCATGAAGAACGGCTATGTGGACGGTCAGGTCGCCGCGCCCGAAGTCCAGTACGACGAGGACGGCATCCGCGTGATCTTCCGCGTCAGGGAGGGC
>USNI01000165.1 GCA_900555975.1 uncultured Desulfovibrio sp.
CATCGTGGCAGGCACCCTGACGGGCAATCCTCTGCTCATCGCCGCCGGCGCGGTCGGCATGGCCATGACCGTCGACAGCGTGGTTTCCCTCGCTTCGGACGGCAAATACAGCATTGCCGCAGGCTTCACGGAACTCGGCAAAAAAATGGGCATGAGCGACGAAGCCGCCCAATGGTTCGGCTTTGCCGTCAACATGGCCATCATGGTCGCTTCCATTGCCGTCAGCTTCGGCGCAGGCTTTGCCTCCAGCGCCGGCGGCATTGCCAATGCCACCAGCCAGAGCGTGCAGAAACTCGCCCAGATCACCTCCATGACCTCAAAGATCACGAACATCGCTTCCGGCGTGACGAGCATGGGCACGGGCGCGGCCACCATAGCCGGCGCCGTATTCGACTACAACATCTCCCAGAGCCAGGCCGACAGCAAGGAACTTGAGGCCATTCTGGAACGCCTGCGCGAAGCCATCAAGATGGATCAGGATCTTGTGGAAGCCGAAATGGAACGGGCCAATGACCTCATGGCGCAGGTCCGGGAAATCGTCGGAGAATGTGCAGAAACCCAGAGCGCCATTCTGGGAGCAGCCCCAACCCTGGCCTGACGGCCATGGTCTGAAAGAAGGACTCCTCCATGTCCATCAGCAGCGTAAACAACCTTACAGGCTTTGATCAGGATCTCTACGACCATCTGAAGACCTCCTATACCAAGTCGACCGGAAAAACGGAAAGCGACTTCGACGCCCTCCTTCTTGCCGCTTCGGATAACGGAAAGCTCTCCTTCCGGGAGGCGGTGAACGAGGTTCGCGATCTTCTTCCCCATCCTCTGAGCACCATTTCCTGTTCCACGCTCGTCGCCATGCCTTCCTTCGGCAGCAACTACCTGGCGCTGATCACGGAACTTTCCTCGGAAGAGCGCCGCAGAAACGCCGAAATGCGTGCCCTTCAGACGGAAGAACTGGCATCCAAGATCGAGGAACAGGCGGATACCATCCGTGACAAGGCAGTCACGCAGCTCGTGACCGGCATAGTGACCGGTGCTATGAGCATTGCTCAGGGTGCCGCCTCCGTCTCCATCACGGCCAAGGGCATGGTCTCCAGCGAACAGGCGGCTCAGAAGGCCTACTCCTCCTCCATCGACACATCCACCGGATCAGGCACGAAGCCCATCGTCGGCGAACAGGCCATGAACACTGTTCTCGAAAAGGCAGATACGGCCGCTGCTCTGGCAAGACAGCAGTCCGACATGATGCTCAACGCCAAAGTTCAGGCCTTCAATTCCTCCATGAACGGGGCCAACAGCATTCTCGGCAGCATCGGCCAGTGCGTGAGCACCATGTACGATGCGGAACTCAAGGAATCCGAAGCAGAGGTGGAGCGCATCCGCGCCCAGCAGCAGAATCTGGAAAGTCTGGACGAAGCGCTGAAGGCCCTCATACAGAAGTCCATCTCCACACAGGATGCGATACAGCAGAACATCAATCAGACCAGAACGAAGATTCTGGGCTGACCGTTTTCCAAAAGAATGTCCGAAAGCTCCTGCGGTACGACATGTCGTACCGCAGTAAAAGAATACAAAGTGAACATGCGCTGCACCCTTGGCGGACAATGTATTTGACATGCGTCCGCAAAAGTCATTAAAGTGGGAAAAATTCAGGAGCTTGCCATGACATCGCCTCTTCAGCGTTCCGCCGACATCATCACCCGGGCCGCAGGCTGGAAGGAGGCTCTGCCCGATGACGACGGAGTGTTCCACTTCTTCCTGGAGGGCGGGCTGGACTTCGAACTGTTTTCTCCGGAAAACAGAACCGGCATTCTCTTCGCCGTACTCGGAAGTGCACCTGAGCAAGACGCCCGTGCCGACGACACGCTGTTGAGGCTGGCATCTCTTTCGGCCGGCAGTCTGAAAAAACGTCGTTCTACGTTCAGCCTCGGAGAGAAAGGTCTCGAACTGTACCGCACCTTCACGCTTGCCGAAGCATCCGAGCAGTCCCTGCCTCGAACGGTTCGTGACTTTCTCAACGATCTTGCGTGGTGGAAACAGCAGCTCTCCGGAACGGAGGGAAACCGCTCTTCCGGTCCGCAGAACTCCCCGTTCAGCTTTTCTTTCGGAAACTGGTTTTCCTCCGGTACCTTTCAAGGATGATCATGCCCCTGCCCTCCGTCCGTTCACGCCAACCTGTCGAAAGGTTCAGAACCGCATTTCTGTTCCTTCTGTGTCTCTTCATGTTTTTCTGTGCCTGTGCCCAGGCCGCAGCCCCGTTCCGCGTTCCCTTCTCCTACTATGCCGACAGTCAGGAACTTGAAACGGTGCTCATGAACTTCGCCAGAGCTGAAGGCTATACGGCGTCGTTTTCGCCCCAGGTCAAGGGCAAGGTCAGCGGCAGATTCCAGAACGTGAATCCGCTTACCTTTCTTGAAGGCATGCAGAACGCCTTCGACGTGAACTGGTATACGCTGGGAAAGACGCTCCATTTCTACAACGCCGGGGAAAATCAGCGCATTTTCATTTCTCCCCGTACCGGCACGGCACGGCAGCTCTACGATGCGCTCAGCAAGTCCGCCGTGTTCTCTGCACAGCTTCCGCCTTCTCTGGGATCGGCAGGAGACGTCATTTCCGTATCCGGACCTCCGGAATACCTGGATCAGATCCGCAGCGCCGTGGCTGCCTTCGAGACCTCGCAGACGGAGCAGATCGTCATGCGGGTCTTTCCGCTCAAGCACGCCTGGGCCGAGGACATCACCGTCAGCAGCATGGATAAAACCGTGACCGTGCCCGGCATCGCATCCATTCTGCGGGCCATGGTCATGGGTTCTCCCGTGTCCGGCACGCGCGTCACGCAGGAAAGAGCCACGGTGGAAAAACTCGGCGGCAAGGGACTTGCCGCTCTGGGCAGCGTGGAAGACAATGCTCCGTCCCAGACTCAGCCTTCCCCCACGCCTGTAAACACCGGCAGCATCAGCATCATGGCCGATCCCCGCGTCAACGCCGTGCTCGTCAGCGACGCGGCCTACCGTATGCCCTATTATACACAGGTCATACAGGATCTCGACAAGCCCGTTGAACTTGTGGAAATCCATGCCGCCATCGTGGACATCGACACCGACTTCAAGCGTGAACTCGGCATCGCCTTTCAGGGTTCGGGCGGAAGCAGCGGCAACGGCTGGAGCGGCGGAGGCACCAGTACCGGCTCCGCCACAAGCGGTACCGGCATGCCGTCCCCCGGTGTCATGGACAGCGCCGGCATGACGCTCTCCACCATCTATACGCACGGCAGCGATTTCTTTCTTGCCCGCATCCAGGCGCTGGAAGAAAACAACGAGGCGCGCGTCCTCGGACGTCCCTCCGTGCTCACCGTGGACAACATTCAGGCCACGCTGGAAAACACCACCACCTATTATGTGGAAGTGGAAGGCTATCAGGCCGTGGATCTGTACAAGGTCGAAGCCGGCACCGTCCTTCGGGTCACGCCGCA
>USNI01000166.1 GCA_900555975.1 uncultured Desulfovibrio sp.
GGGGTGCGCGGCACGGGCACGGGCGGCATCCTCCACCACATTGCGGAAACGTTCCGCTTCGCGCAGAAGCGCCAGATCGTCTGCAGAAGTCAGCACCTTGAGCATGTCCGGCGTGCTGTGTTCAGGCAGCACCACGCCGCGATCGGCGGCGCGGCGGAGAAGCGCGGCGACACGGGCATGGGCGTACTGCACATAGTACACGGGGTTTTCCATGTTGCGCTGCTTCACGAGGTCCAGATCGAAATCCAGGGGACTGTCGCTCTTGCGGGAAAGGAACATGTAGCGGGCGGCATCCGTGCCGACGTCGTCCAGAACTTCACGCAGCGTGACGAATTCACCGGAACGGGTGGACATGGCCACGGGTTCACCGCCGCGCATGAGGTTCACCATCTGGATGAGAACCACATGAAAATCCTTTTCCGGATCATGCTTCATGCAGGTGATGGCGGCCTTCATGCGGGGCACATAGCCGTGATGGTCGGCTCCCCAGACGTCGATGCATTCATCGAATCCGCGCTCGAACTTGTTGGCGTGATAGGCAATGTCTGAGGCAAAGTACGTCAGATAGCCGTCGCTCTTGCGAAGCACGCGGTCCTTGTCGTCCCCGAACTGCTGCGTTGCCAGCCAGACGGCGTTGTCCTTGTCGTACACGAGACCCATGGCACGGAGCTTGTCGAAGGCTTCCTCAACCTTTCCCGCATCCACGAGGCTTTTTTCCGAGAACCACACCTGGTGCTCCACCCGGAATTCCTTCAGATCTTCCTTGATGCCCGCCAGGATGGTGGAACATGCGTACTCGTAGCAGAGATCCTTGGCTTCGGCTTCGGGTCTTTCCGGCAGCGAGGGATCCTTCTCCAGCATTTCCCGCGCGATGTCACGGATATAGTCGCCGTGATACCAGCCCTTGGGATCCTCGGGATACACCACGGGCAGATTGCAGATCTCGCGCATACGCAGATAGACGGAGTCCCCGAGAAGGCGCATCTGACGACCGGCGTCGTTGATGTAGTACTCCGTGGAGACGTCATATCCGGCAAAACGCAGCAGTCTGGTCAGTGAATCGCCCACGGCGGCGCCGCGTCCGTGACCGATATGCAGAGGTCCGGTAGGATTGGCGGAAACGTACTCCACGACGATGCGACGGCCGTTGCCGTTCTTCGAGGAACCGAACATGCGGCCCTGTTCCTCGATCTCACCGACGACCTCATGCCAGAACGTCGGAGCAAAGGTGATGTTGATGAAACCGGGACCGGCCGTTTCCACGGAAACAAGTCCGGGAAGACGCTCTTCCAGAGCAGCCGTGATCTTTTCGGCCACGACACGGGGCGCAGTCTTGGCCTGTCTGGCAAGAACCATGGCAAGATTGGTGGCCAGATCGCCGTGACCGGCCTCTCTGGGAATTTCCAGAACGGCCTTTTCCGGCCATTCCCAGCCGTTCAGGGCCACGATGTCCCGAAGAACCTTTTCAATGAGAAGTATGTCGCGCATCGTTATCCTTCAAATGCATCCACGGCGTCTTTGTTGGGAATATGAACGGTGGTGTAGCTGCCGTCCGCCACATCGGCGGCCACAAGAATCGGACGGACCATGCGGGTGAGCACGCCCTGGGGACCGAATTCCACCCAGCGCCGTACGCCGTCTCTCCACTGATTGGCAATGGTGTCGACCCAGCAGACGGACGACGTCATCTGACGACGCATGGCGCTGTGCAGGGACTCCGCATCGCGCAGAGGCTCACCGTTGACATTGGAATAAATGGGGAAGGCGGCGTCATGCCAGTCCTGCCGGTCCAGAAGCTTGGAGAACTCCGCGGAAGCTTCGGCCATCATGGGCGTATGGAAGGCTCCGCTGACGGCCAGAGGAAAACCCTTGGCGCGCGGATTCTCCGCCTTGAGCCGTTCGGCGGCGGCTTCCACGGCTTCGCGATGACCGCTCAGCACAAACTGGAGCGGCGTGTTCTTGTTGGCCACGCGCACCAGTTTGCCCGTGCTCTCCGAAACCTGTCTGGCCACGTCTTCCACCTGTTCCTGAGAGAGGCGGATCATGGCGCACATGGTTCCGATATGCTCCGGATCCACGTCGGCCATGAGACGTCCACGCAGGGAGACGAGTTCGAGCACCTTGTCCACGTCGAGCACGCGGGCCGCGGCCAGGGCGCTGAATTCGCCGAGGCTGTGTCCTGCGGCACAGGCCGGAGAAAGACGATCGCAAACGCTCAGCCACAGGGCAAGATTCACCACTGTGATGGCGGGCTGGAGGTTGCGGGTTTCCGCCATGAGCGTGGCGTCGTCACTGTCCCAGTATATCTCGCGCAGAGGCAGTCCGCTGATGCTTTCCGCCTTCTTCCAGAGATCCATGATATCGGAAGACGCCTCGGCAAGACGTCTTCCCATGCCAGATGCCTGCGACCCCTGACCGGGGAACAGGATGGCGGTCTGAACACTGTTCATTCCATACTCCCTGATGGATTATGGGTCATACCACACGGGCCGCCGCCTGCAGGCGGAGACACCGTCTTCTAGTCGTACCGGACGGAGCTGAACTTCATCAGGCGGTCCCAGTTGTGATGGGACTCGATGTAGCGGAAGGTACCGGTTTTGGCGCGGATCACCAGAGAATGGGTGACGGCGCCACGGCCGGAATAGCTCACTCCTCCGAGGAAGGTGCCGCCGGAAATGCCGGTGGCAGCGAAAAAGGCGTCATCGGCGCGGATGATGGAGTCAACGGTGAGAATCTCATCCAGTCTGGTTCCTTCCGCGATCATGGCCTCTCGTTCGGCGTCGGACTGCGGGTCGAAACGACCGAACATCTGACCGCCCACGCCCTTGATGGCGCAGGCGGAAATGACGCCTTCCGGGGTGCCGCCGGTCCCCATCATGACATCGACGTCCACGCTGGGATCGGCCACCATGAGAGAGCCGGCCACATCGCCGTCGGTGTGAAGGGTGATGCGGGCGCCGGTCTTGCGGATTTCCTCGATGAGACCCTTGTGACGGGGCTTGTCGAGCACGAACACCACGAGATCGTTGATATCCTTGCCCACGGCACGGGCCACGGCCTGAAGATTGTCGGCCACGGGGGCGTCGATGTCCACCACGTCGCGGGCTTCCCGGCCCACCACAAGTTTTTTCATGTAATAGCTGGAGCCGGGATTGTACATGTACCCCGACTTGCACGCACCTATGACGGCGATGGCATTGGGACGGCCGAGAGCCAGCAGATTGGTTCCCTCCACGGGATCCACGGCAATGTCGATGGCAGGACCCGTGCCGTCGCCGACCTCTTCGCCGTTGTACAGCATGGGAGCCTTGTCCTTGGCGCCTTCGCCGATGATGACGCGGCCTTTGATGGAGAGGGAGTCAAAAGAAAGGCGCATGGCGTCCACAGCCGCGCCGTCGCCGTCTTCCTTGGCGCCCTTTCCCAGCCAGCGGGCTGCGGAAAGCGCTGCCGATTCCGTTACT
>USNI01000167.1 GCA_900555975.1 uncultured Desulfovibrio sp.
TCCGCGCCGGTGCGGAAGCCGCCCTTTACATCGCCGAGGAATACGGCTGTTCGGCCGCCGTTCTCAAGGCCCGCTCGCCGTCCTGCGGCTGCGGCCGCATCTATGATGGCACCTTCACCCATACCCTTGTCGACGGCGACGGTCTCTTTGCCGCGCTTCTCCGCAAAAAAGGCTTCCAGCTTTTTACCGAAGAAACGTTTTCTGCGGACAAGGCATGAAACGGGGCATTCTTCTGGTCGCCTACGGCTGCGGCAACATACGCGGAGCCTCCGCACTGCGCTCCGTGCAGGCTGCAGCGGAGGCGCGTTTTCGTCTGCCCGTGCGCTGGGCCTTCACATCCGAAACCATGCGGCTGCGCCTTGCCAGCTCCCGCACCAAGTCCGACTCCGTGCTCAAGGCGCTGAAGCGCATGCGCTTCGAACGCTACACGCATGTGACCGTTCAGCCTCTGCACATCATTCCCGGCATGGAATACAGCGCCGTGGCCGCCGATTGCCGGGCCGTCATGCAGGAAGGCTCCCTGGAGGTAGGCCTTGGTCGTCCCCTGCTCTCCGGCCACGACACCGACGCCTCCGGCGTTGCCGAAGCGGCCGAAACACTGCTCAGACATATTTCTCCGCTGCGCTCTCCCGACGAGCCGGTCATCTGCATGGCGCACGGCAGCCGACATGAATGCGACATTCTTTACCGGCGTCTGGGAAACGCCGTCAGCACACGGGATCCCCGCATTCACGTGGCCTGCATGGTCGGCTCCGGCATGGTGCGCCCTGATGAGGCCACGGAAGCGTCTCCAGCCTCCGACGGACTCGACATGCTGCTGCCCGTCCTCGCCGCGGAAACGCCCCCGAACAGACGCGTATGGCTGCTGCCGCTGCTCTCCGTCGTCGGCCGACATACGCTGGAAGACATGGCCGGCACGTCTCCGTCTTCATGGAAAAGCCGCATTGAAGCAGCGGGATTCCGCTGCCAGGCGGAGCTGCGGGGACTTGCCGACGACCCTGCCTTCATCAACCTGTGGCTGAACCGGCTTGCCTCAGCCATGGAGCATCCGGACGCTTTCTCCATTTTTCTTCCCGACGACGGGAACGGCGATGGACCGACGACGCACATGTCGGCGAAGTCCTCCGTTTCCCCCGTCTCCTCCGCACTCTCCCCTCATCCCAAGGAGTACGCCATGTCCGCTTCCGTCATCAGCTCCGCCATGGAGCAGAATCTTTCCCAGGGATCCATGATCCGGCGCATGTTCGAAGCCGGCATCGAACTGCGCAGAAAGTACGGCAACGACGCCGTCTGCGATTTCAGTCTCGGCAACCCCGATCTTGCACCGCCCGTCGAAGCCGCCCACGCCATGTCCGCGCTTGCCGCCCGGCTGTCCGAACCCGGCATTCTGGGATACATGCCCAACGGCGGATTCGGATGGGCACGCGAAAAACTGGCCGCATGGCTGAGCGAACAGCAGCATGCCAGCCTTGAAGCCAGACATGTCATGCTCGGCTGCGGCGCCGCCGGCGTGATGAACGCCTTCTTCCACACCGTCCTCGAACCCGGCGACGAAGTGCTCACCATCGCGCCCTTCTTCGGAGAATACCGGTTCTATGTCGGCAACCACGGCGGCACGCTCCGCCCCGTGCCCTGCCGTGCCGACGACTTCGGTCCCGACGTGGAGGCTCTTGCCGCGGCCGTCACGCCGAAAACCCGCGCCCTCATCATAAACTCCCCCAACAATCCCTCCGGCGCCGTCTATTCCGAACAGGACCTCATCGCTCTCGCCGCCATGCTGGAAGAAGCATCGAAACGCATCGGCCGCATCATCTATCTTGTTGCCGATGAACCCTACCGCTTCCTGGCCTATGACGGCACGATCGTGCCTGCCGCGCTTCCCCTCTACCGGCACTGCGTGGTCATAAGCTCCTTTGCCAAGAACTACGGCATGGCCGGCGAACGCGTAGGATACATCGCCGTCAATCCCGACATGGAAGGCGCCGACATGCTCATGGACGGACTCATCTTCTCCAACCGCGTGCTCGGCTTCGTGAATCCTCCCGTCGTGGGACAGTACCTCATGGCCGAATGTCTCGGCACGTCCACCGACGAGGCTCTCGCCATCTACGCCCGTCGACGCAACCGTCTGGCAGCCATCCTCGCCGACGCGGGGTACGAGTTCACGCTGCCCAGAGGAACCTTCTATTTCTTCCCCAAGGCTCCCGGCGGTGACGACAAGGCCATCGTGGAGAAACTGACACAGAACCTCGTGCTGGCCGTACCAAGTTCCGGATTCGGCTATCCCGGCTATTTCCGCCTGTCCTTCGCCGTGGAAGACGACGTCATTGAACGCTCCGCCGAAGGCTTCCGCAAGGCGCTGAAAGGCTGATCTCAGGCACCCCGCGCTTCAACGCCCGCCAAACGCATCCCTGACCCGGATGCTTTGCAGGGCGTTTTTTCCTCCGGCAGATATCCTCCGGAGCCATCTTTTGAAAACGCTTCCGTTCCGGATCCGGATCAATGACATGAGATCAATTTTTGATTTATCAAAGAATAAATTGTTTCTTGACTTTTTATCATTTTTCAATGAAAGATGATGCCATCGAGATATCCTCCAATAATCTTTTTCTGGTGAACTCATGCTGGAATATCTGCGCATACGCGGCCTGGCACTCATCGACGACATGGAGCTTGAATTCGGCGACGGCATGAACGTCCTCACGGGCGAAACCGGCGCGGGAAAAAGCTTCATTCTCAAGGCCATCAATTTCGTTCTGGGCGACAAGCTCGCCACCGACATGGTACGCCCCGGCAGGGACAAGGCTCAGGTGGAAGCGCTGTTCACCAGAAAGGGAGAGCAGGGAGAAGAGGAAATCGTGCTTCGGAGAGAACTTTCCGCATCGTCCGGCCGCAGTCACTTTTTTCTCAACGGCTCCCTCACATCCCAGGATGCCGTGCGTGCCCTGCGTCCGGTTCTGCTTTTCCATGTCAGTCAGCACGGACAGCAGCGTCTTCTTCAGTCCTCCTATCAGGCTGCTCTCATCGACTCCTTTCTCCCCGACCAGACGCTGGTCCCGCGCAAGGATGCCGTACTGCGGGAACTCAGGGACGTGGCGGAGCAGCGGCGCAAGCTTCTGGAGCGCATGGAAATGCTGAGCGAGAAGAGGGAACTTCTGGAAATGCAGCAGAAGGAGATCGACCGCGTCGCTCCCGAGGAAGGCGAGGATGAACGGCTGGAAAAGGCACGTGCCGAAATGAAGGGACTGGAACGGCTGCGTTCGCAGTACGAGCAGGGACTGGAACTCATGCTCGGCGGCGAAGGAACCGGACTCGTCTCTCTTCTGGGCGAACTGGAACGGCTGCTTCAGTCTCTTGCCCAGGACGATGAAAGCTTTGCCCCTTCCCTTGAGTCCCTTCT
>USNI01000168.1 GCA_900555975.1 uncultured Desulfovibrio sp.
ATGGACTTCTGTCGTTCCGTGAGGGGGGAGAGCAGCAGCTGACCCATGAGATGGGCTTCCAGATTGGGTTCGGCGGCATGACAGGCTTCCAGCGGATTGCCGTCCTCTTCGGCGGCTTCGAATTCCTGCTGGGCCACGCGGGACTGACTGGAGAATTCTCCGAGATATTCCTCCCATTCCGCGCTGCGGGCGACTTCTTCCTGCGACCAGGGTTCGTCCCGATCGCCGCTTTTGCGGGTTTCGGCGGAAGCGTCGGCCGCAGGGGCGGCTTCGACTTCCTTTTCCTCCAGGAAGGGATTTTCCAGAAGTTCGCGCTGCACGGCCTCCACCAGCTCCTGACGGGAGAACAGAAGCAGGGAGATGGCCTGCTTGAGCATGGGAGTCATGTGAAGCTGCTGGCTCAGCTTGAACTGTTGACGGATTTCAAAAGCCATACTGTCCCCTGACGAAAAGGTGCGATCGGTATTCTGTCCTGCGACGGCAAGGTCGTCCCCGGTCCGTGCGGCGCGCTGCGGTCCGGACGTCTCGAAGCGGCGCTGCGCCGGAAGCTGCGGCGTTCCGGACGCGGAGCGTCTTCGACAGGACGGATGACGACATGAATCGCGACAGGGAAGCCGTCGTTCCCCGTCGCGGAGGAAGAAGGTTCAGCGCAGTTCTTCGGCGGCCACGTCGGCCAGATGCCGGGCGGCGCGGCGGACGAATTCCTCGTCTCTGCCCTCCACCATGACGCGGCAGAGGTTTTCCGTACCGGAGTAGCGCAGGAGCACGCGTCCGGAGTCGCCGAGTTTTTCCTCGACGTCCTTCTGGGCGGCCATGAGCTTTTCGCATTTTTCGAAGGGAATCTTGCGGGAGATGCTCACATTGACGAGCTTCTGCGGAAAGAGCTTGAGCCGGTCGGCCAGTTCGGAGAGCGGACGTCCCGTCTCGCGCATGATGCGCAGGATCTGAAGCGCGGCAAGAAGACCGTCGCCGGTGGTGCCGTATTCGCGGAAGATGAGATGTCCGGACTGTTCGCCGCCGAGCATGGCGTTGTGCTGACGCATGGCCTCGATGACGTAGCGGTCGCCCACCTTGGTGCGCAGAAGCCTGCCGCCGCGTTCCTTCATGAACACCTCGAGGGCCATGTTGCTCATCACCGTGCCCACGAGGAGATTGTTGTTGAGCTTGCCCTTCTTCATGAGGTCGTCGGCGCAGACGGCCATGATCTGATCGCCGTCGAGGAGACGTCCCTTTTCGTCGACGACGATGAGTCTGTCGGCGTCGCCGTCGAGGGCGAGTCCCACGTCGGCGCGCACTTCGCGCACCTTGGCCTGCAGGTTCTCGGGATGGAGGGAGCCGCACTGATAGTTGATGTTCAGACCGTCGGGCGACGTGCCGAGCCGGAAGACTTCCGCGCCGAGTTCCTCAAGGGCGAGGGGCGCGACCTTGTAGTTCGCGCCGTTGGCGCAGTCGATGACCACGCGCAGTCCGTCCAGCGTGAGCTGCTGGGGAAAGCTGCTCTTGAGATAGACGATGTAGCGGCCGGAGGCGTCCACGATGCGGTAGGCGCGTCCCACCTTGTTGGAGGCGGGATAGTCCCCTTCGTGGTCCTTGTCCAGGATGAGGGCGGACATCTTGTCTTCCACTTCGTCGGGCAGCTTGAAGCCCTCGCGGTCGAAGAACTTGATGCCGTTGTCGTGATAGGGATTGTGCGAGGCGGAAATCACCACGCCGAAGTCGGCGCGCATGTTGCGGGTCAGAAAGGCGATGGCGGGCGTGGGCAGGGGACCGACCTGATAGACGTCCATGCCGGCGGCGCAAAGACCGGCCGTGAGCGCGGATTCGAACATGTAGCCGGAAAGACGCGTGTCCTTGCCGATGATGACCTTGCGGCGGCATTCGTCGGAGCGGAAGACGGTGCCTGCGGCGAGGCCGAGACGCAGGGCCATTTCCGCGGTGAGGGGATAGGTGTTGACCCGGCCGCGCAGACCGTCGGTGCCAAAAAGACGTTCAGACATGACTAATCCTGTGTTTCCTGATGCGTTTCTGCGGGAGCTTCCGCGGCGGGTGCGGTGGAGCCGTCGCCGGAAGCCGCTGCGGTGTCGGCCGTCGTTCCGGATGGGGATGCGGAGGCGGCGCCTGTGTCGGTTGTCGGAGCCTCGGAGCCGGAGTCTGCGGATGCGGATTCTTCGGGCTGCATGGGCTGAACCTTGATTTCATTGGGCTGCGGCAGCGGGGCCGAGGGCAGACTGATGTCGCTCAGGGAGAAGCTGCCGTTGATTTTCTGACTGGGCAGATCCATGCCGAAGCCGTTGACGGGCATGGAGAAGATGCTTTCGGCAGGTGTCCATTCACGGCTTTCGGCGCCGATGTCGGTGCGGCTGAAGAGCATGACCGAGGGCGGATCGATGGACACGAGTCCCGATCCGGAGGGCAGCATGACGATGGGCGTGACTTCCGCGCTGTCGCCGGGCGTGAAGTCCGCGGGCTGCCGCACGATGACGCGCACGGCGTCGAGATAGTCGCGGTCGTCGACGAGGGCTTCGGGCACGGACAGTTCCACCTTCACGCTGTCGGGACGCACGCTGTAGCCTTCCTCGTCGTTGTCGAGCTGGATGGTGCGGGTGAGCGTGACGTTCTCGGTCTTGAGATCCAGAGAATAGCGCAGGGTGGTCACGGGCGGCGTGATCTCCACCTGCGGCGGAGCCACGATGGCCACGTTTGCCTCGTGCGGACCTTCGCTGGCGTTCTTGGTGGGATCGTAGACCACGATGAGGCGGTCGAGGGAATTGACCTGCGTTTCCGGCCCCTTCACGGTGACGAAGGACGGTTCGAGTATGGCGTGCGATATGAGATAGGGGGAATCGGAAGGCAGGGGAAGCATCTTGTTTTCAAGGGGCACGACGCGTTCGGTAAGGGCGTCGGCCTCGATGACGAGACGGCTCGGCATGATTTCCAGGATTTCGAAGGCCTTGAAGTCGGGCAGGGAATCCACGGCCAGCGGCAGGGCCGTGGCGCCGCGCTGCACGCCGGAGAGATCCACCGTGTAGACGAGATCGCGCGAGTGCAGATTGCGCAGAAGCTCCGCGGAGCCGCGCAGCCGCACGGAAATGTGATTGACCATGCCTTCGCGGACGATGAGACCGTCGGGCAGACCGCGGTATTCCACGCGCAGTTCCACCTGGGTTTCCACATGGTCGCGTCCGACGACGAGATACCACAGTCCCGTGGCGATGACCAGGGACAGCAGGACGGACAGAACGGTCTGCAGGCGGCTGTTACTGATTAAGGACATTGGTCAGTATCCGTTCCAGGCGTTCTTGGTTCAGGGGATTGGAGAGATGACCGTCCTGGGCTAGGGTCACTTCTCCGCGTTCTTCCGATACCACGATGGAAATGGCGTCGCTCACTTCCGTGA
>USNI01000169.1 GCA_900555975.1 uncultured Desulfovibrio sp.
GGGAAGGAAACCGCCGGATCTTGGCCGCACTCGGCTTCGAGCCAGGCATCAAGACGGGAAGGCGTAAGAGGAGGCAGTTTCATGACGCGTCTCCAGTTCCGGCCGAAGCGGACCGGTAGAGAGAAAAGCCGTCCAGACTGGTCAGATTATAAAGACAGAAGGGAATCAGCCTGCCGTCGGGAGCGACCACATGAATGCAGCATCCGCGTACGCGTTCCACATCCAGACTGAGCGCATCCTGAAAGGCCATGGCCGAAAGCGTGAAACGTCGGTCCGCGCCGGATCCGGCGATGAAGCGGGAAAAGGCGTCGTTCAGGGACGTGCCGCCGTGGGGAGAGGTCCAGTGTGTCGCTGTGAACGCCCGCGAAATGCGTGATCCCTCGGCATTGTCCACCATGTCGGCACGCTCTCCGGCAAGGGTTGTGCCGCCGGAACAGCAGGAGGCTCCCAGCGGATCGCCGAGCGTGCCGTCGGCCTTTCTGCCGTATACGGCGCTGAAGGAGCAGAGCGGATGCTCGCAGGAAGGAGCGTGGAAATGTTCCGCCTTCACCATGCCGCCGCTCTGTCTTTCGAGCGCGGCCATGAGTTCGGGAAGCGTGATGCGCGGGGCGGAGTCCATTTCCCAGGGAAAGCGGCCGAAGGAGGACACCGGCTGAAAGTGAAGACCGCGCACATGGGAGCCCTGTTTCAGAGCGTAGCGCAGCAGATCACCGGTCTGCGCATCGTTGATGCCCCGCACCAGTGTGCACACCAGAACCACGCCGAGTCCCGCTCTGCCGCAGGCGTCTACGGCAGCCTGCTTCAGCGCAAGAAGGGCGCGGCCTCGAAGGGGCAGGTATGCATCGTCGTCCACGCCGTCGAACTGCAGATACACCGAGTCCAGGCCGGCATCCTTCAGCGACTGCGCATAGCCTTTTTCCCTGCCGAGGCGCAGACCGTTGGTATTGACCTGCACGAGCGCGAAGCCTTTCCGCTTCGCCATGCGGATGATCTCCGGAAGGTCGTCCCGTTCCGTGGGTTCACCGCCGGAGAGTTGAACGTTGCAGGAGCCGGAGGCAAGACTGAGCGCATCCATCTGCTTTTCGAGGGCTGCGAGAGACGGGTCTTCGGAACCTGCGCCGGAGCGGGCATAGCACACGGGACATCCCAGAGAGCAGCGCATGGTCACCTCGATGAGTCCGGTGCATGTGTGCTGAACGTGATCCGGGCACAATCCACAGTCGAAAGGGCAGCCCTGCCGCACGTCCGTGGCAGGATGCGCGGGATACGCCGGAATGCGCATGCTCCTGCGCCAGGCTTCGAAGGAAGGCATGCCCCGTCCATCCCTCCAGACGGGCGCTTCGAACGTTCCGTGTTCGGGGCATCTTTTGCGAAGAAGAACAGTATCGCCTTCCCGGCGGTATTCGGCGTCCACAAGGCGCAGACATACGGGACAGAGGCTTTGCGTACAGGCGAGCAGCATGTCAGCCCCTTATGTCGATGTCGTAGGCTTCGCAGATGTCCAGAATCTTTCCCCAGCAGTCTGCAAGCAGATCCCCGCATACTTCCATGGGCGGCATGCCTCCTTCCGGAATCGGCGTTCCCGCCTCGGCCGCGAGGCCGGTGGAAATACTCTCACACCCCG
The DNA here is from genome assembly GCA_900555975.1 of uncultured Desulfovibrio sp. Taxonomy (GTDB): domain Bacteria; phylum Desulfobacterota; class Desulfovibrionia; order Desulfovibrionales; family Desulfovibrionaceae; genus Mailhella. The sequence continues at coordinate 1,625 of USNI01000169.1, forward strand.
TACCGCCGCAGGAGCCGACTCTTTCCGCGAACCATGCCGCATATTCGCCGGTCATGGCGTCGATCATGGGATGCGGTTCGTCGGCATCGCGGCAGGCGAGCCATGCCAGCACGGCCGCCCCGCCGGTCAAAAGTCCGCAGGGACCTCCGGACTGACCTATGCCGTGGCACAGACCTCGCATGGCGGACATGAGTCCGGGATCCTCCCTGTCGCAGGCCTGGGCCGCAAGCGCAAGAAGAAGCTGGGAACAGCAGTATCCCCGATGTACGTAGGGAAGAAGGTCCAGAAGAAGGGCATTCATGACAAGACTCCTTGTTTCGTCGGAACCGGGACATCAACCATGATGCTCCGGATCGCTCGTAGAGGCAATCCACAGGCCGTAGCCGAAACGCGCACCTCCGCCGATGGCGGAGCAACCGCAGCGCTCCTCCGTTCGGGCAAGAGCGCATGCTTCGTCACCACGTACCATGTGCCGCAGCTCTTCGTCCCCATACCAGAGAAGACGGGCGGCCATCTCCTTCAGTCGGGCGGTATGGTCCTCAGCGTGAAGCACCGTGAAGCCGCACCGGGCGAGCATGTCCTCCAGTTCCCGTCGCGGACGTGCTCCTGCCAGACAGGATGAACCGGTGCCGAAGAACGGAAAAGCATGAGGAGCGCTGCGCACGTAGAGATCGGAAAGAAGCAGTTTTCCGCCCGGACGCAGCACGGCGGCGAAGCGCCGCAGCGCCCGCTCCGCATCCGGCAGAAGCGAAAGGACACATTCACACAGAATGCCGTCAAAGGATCCGTCGGGAAAAGGAGGATCCTGAGCATCAGCCCTTACGAAGGGAAAAGGTTCGACAAGAGAACATTCTTTGTCCAGACCCGTTCCGTTCAGTCCCCGATTGCGGAGCACGGCCAGACTTGCCCCCTGTCCGCAGCCGACATCCAGAATCTTCGATCCCGGAGCAAAGGCGCACAGATCAAGGCCGTGCCGTGTCAGTTCGGTACCGCCCGGACGCCAGGTTCCGCCTGCGATGCGTTGAAAGAGTGCCGATGCGTACAAAGGAGAGACCAAGTGGGGCATGACTACTTATCTTCAAGCAACGCTTCAACTTCCGCCATCTTTCCTTCCGCCAGCGACTGAGGAATGAGCGTCAGTCCGCAGGAAGGACAGCGGGGAAGAATGACGTCGAAGGCGCTGTGCATGTACAGTGCCTGAACCTTGATCTGCTCAAGCGGTACGCCGCAGCGCGAGCAGATCCAGTCTCCGTCGTCGGCGGTGAAGTTCGGTTCCAGACTCATGGTCGAAGACCTCGTAGATGCAGGGGGCAGCCGCCCCCGGGCAAAGCTCCGGAACAGATCGGCCGTGCCGCGACGCCGGCCGGTGCATGATCAGGAGCGATTAATGATGTTCTTAATTAATGTTAATGGCAGGGGCGCCCGACCTGAAGCATCAGGCGTGCACCTTGTCTTCCAGAATGACTTTCTCGACCGGCTGAGTGGCTCCCGCCACCACCATGCGGTGACACCATGCCTTGACCAGAGTGAAGGAGCCGTCGTCATCGGCCGTATATTCCACCCAGAAGGTCACGTTCCGCGGTCTCCAAGAGCCGAGGATGTGGCCGTTGTCACGGTTGATGAACTTGGCGCCGCTTTTCTCCATGCCGCAGATGGCCGTCACCACGTCCTGCCGCAGGATATAGCGGCGTTCCATGGCAATGCGGACCTGTTCCGGAATATGG
>USNI01000170.1 GCA_900555975.1 uncultured Desulfovibrio sp.
GTCACCGTCGCCATAAGCGTTCCGAAACCGGAAGATCTGAACGATGAGCAGCTGAAGCTCTGGAAGGCTCTTGCCGGTCGGAAGTAGGCTGTCTGAGTGATTGAGAGGTGGGATATGGCGATTGAAAAAGTGACCGCGTGCTCTCCCGCAGCCTCTGCGCTTGTTGCCTGGGCCGAATTTCTGGAACAGACGGGCACGCCGGTGGAACGTGTCAGGGAACTCATGGATCTCGGCTGGCTGGAACCGGCAAGTCGTGCGACCCATGCCGTATTTTTCCGCCGTTCCGACATTTATCGTACCAGAAAGCTGACGCGGCTTTGTGAGGATTTCGAGATGCCCTGCGTGGCAGGAACCATCATCGTTGATCTTCTGGACCGCATAGCGACACTGGAAACGCGCCTGAGGGAACTTGAGCGCAGATGAAGCAAAGCTCGCCGGAGAGCATATTCCGGCAAAGACTATCAAACATCACGGTTTCGGCCGTGCCGAAGCCGATTTCTGAAGTGCGGTGAGCGGAAAACGTGAACCGTCCGATGCCTGATCAGACGTCGGGAACATCATGGTGCGCAGTGATGCGCGTCCGTTCTCTGCAGGGAGGATTTTTTATGGACATGAACAAGTTTACCGTGAAGGCGCAGGAGGCTCTGGGCGAAGCTCAGAATATCGCTCTCATGCGCAATCATCAGGAAGTGGACGTCGAGCATCTGGCACTCGCCCTCCTGCGGCAGAAGGACGGGCTTGTCCCCGGTATTCTCGGCCGCATGAATGCGAAGGTCGAGGTCATCGCCGCAGAACTGGAACAGGCTCTGGACAAGAAGCCTTCCGTCACCGGCTCCGGCGTGGATCAGCAGACCATACGCATCACGCAGCGACTGGCCCGTGCTCTGGCACAGTCCGAGGAACTGGCCCGTCGTCTGAAGGATGAGTACATCAGCGTGGAACATATTTTCGCGCAGCTCATCGAAGCGGGCGGCGCCATGGGCGAGATATGCCGCAGGAACGGTATTGATCAGGAAAAGTTTCTGCGTGCCACCGCCGAAGTGCGCGGCGGTCAGCGCGTGACCTCGGCCAGCCCCGAAGAAACCTACGAGGCTCTTTCCAAATACGGACGCGACCTTGTGGAGGCCGCCGGACAGGGAAAGCTTGATCCCGTCATCGGACGTGATCAGGAAATACGTCGTACCATCCGCATTCTGTCCCGTCGTACCAAGAACAATCCTGTTCTCATCGGTGAAGCAGGTGTCGGCAAGACGGCCATCGTGGAAGGTCTGGCGCATCGTATCGTGAAGGGCGACGTGCCCGAAGGCCTCAAGAACAAAAAGCTCATTGCTCTGGATATGGGCGCGCTCATTGCCGGCGCAAAATACCGCGGCGAGTTTGAGGAACGTCTGAAGGCCGTGCTCAACGAAGTGCAGCGTGCGGAAGGAAGCATCATCCTGTTCATCGATGAGCTGCACACCATCGTGGGCGCGGGCAAGACCGACGGCGCCATGGACGCGAGCAACCTGCTCAAACCCATGCTGGCCCGCGGCGAGCTGCACTGCATTGGTGCGACCACCATTGATGAGTATCGCAAGTACATTGAAAAGGATCCCGCTCTGGAACGTCGTTTCCAGCCCGTTCTCGTGGACGAGCCGAATACGGAAGACGCCATTTCCATTCTGCGCGGACTCAAGGAACGCTTCGAGGTTCATCACGGCGTGCGCATCAGCGATTCTGCCATCGTGGAAGCGGTGGTTCTTTCGCAGCGCTACATCTCTGATCGTCAGCTGCCCGATAAGGCCATCGATATCATTGATGAAGCTGCAGCCATGATTCGTACCGAGATCGACTCCCTGCCTTCTGAGCTGGATGAGATCAACCGCAAGGTCATGCAGCTGGAAATCGAACGCGAGGCTCTGCGTCGTGAAACCGACGACGCTTCCCGGGAGCGGTTGCAGAAACTGGAAAGCGAGCTGGCGGATCTGCGCGGCAAGCAGACCACGCTGCGGTCCCGCTGGGAAGAAGAGAAAAAGACCATCGACGGCGTGCGTCACCTCAAGGAAAAGATTGAGCAGACCCGGCATCAGATCGAGGAGGCGGAACGCTCCTATGATCTGGCCAGGGCGTCCCAGCTGAAGTACGCTACGCTGCCCGAACTGGAGAAGCAGCTCAAGGAGACGGAAGAAAAGGCCGCCGCCGTGAGCGACGGCAAGGAAACCCGTCTGCTTCGTGAGGAAGTCGGTCCCGATGATGTGGCCGACATCGTCGCCCGCTGGACGGGCATCCCTGTGACACGTCTTCTGCAGTCGGAGAGGGAAAAGCTGCTGGAGCTGCCTGCGCGTCTGCATGAGCGCGTGATCGGTCAGGATGAGGCCGTCCAGGCCGTGTCCGATGCCGTGCTCAGAGCACGCGCCGGTCTTTCCGATCCTCATCGTCCGCTCGGTTCCTTCATCTTCCTCGGACCTACCGGCGTCGGCAAGACGGAACTGTGCAAGACCCTTGCTGAAGCGCTGTTCGATACTGAGGACAACATGATCCGTCTGGACATGAGCGAGTACATGGAAAAGTTCTCGGTCTCCCGCCTCATCGGTTCGCCGCCAGGATATGTGGGATATGAAGAAGGCGGTCAGCTGACCGAGGCCGTCCGGCGCAAGCCCTACAGCGTCGTGTTGTTCGACGAGGTTGAAAAGGCTCATCCCGACGTGTTCAATACACTTCTGCAGCTTTTGGATGACGGCCGCCTGACCGACAGTCAGGGTCGTACCGTGGATTTCCGCAACACCATTATCATCATGACTTCCAACATAGGCTCTCCGCTCATGCTGGACGGCATTGATGAGAAGGGTGAATTCAAGCCCGGCGTGCGTGATGCCGTCATGGCCGAACTGCGGAAGTTCTTCCGGCCTGAGTTCCTGAACCGTGTGGATGAAACCGTCATGTTCTATCCTCTGCGCGCCGATCAGATTGGCGCCATCGTGGATCTGCAGATCAAGAGCCTGCAGAAGAGACTTGACGAACGCAAGGTCACTCTGGAACTTTCCGACGAAGCCCGCAGCTTCATTGCCGAAACAGCCTATGATCCTGCATACGGTGCGCGTCCGCTCAAGCGCTGGATACAGCACAATCTGGAAACGAAGCTTGCCCGTGCCGTCATCAGCGGAGAGATCCGCGATGGATGGAAGGTGCGTGTGCTCGTCGACAGAAACGAGGACGGCGGTACCCTGAGATTCGAGAAAGTGGAAGGGTAATCGATTCCTGAATCAGCGACAGCTGTTCCACGCGGAACAGTTGTCTACGACGTCCGGTATGGCTGCAAAGACATACCGGACGGTTTTTT
>USNI01000171.1 GCA_900555975.1 uncultured Desulfovibrio sp.
GTACAAATGTTGTGAAAATGAGCGTCGCGTGGCAGATTTCCGACATGGCGCTGATTTATTGCAGTATTTTTTTGAAAGGCTGGCACGGACATGACGGACGGCAACATGCAGGACAAGAGTGAGCTGCGAAGAAGGCTGCGGAAAAGGCGTACGGAGCTTTCGTCGGGGGAGGAAGGCAGAGCGCGCTGTCTGGCTGTGGACATGCGGCTTCTGGAGAGTCCTTTCTGGCAGAGAAGTCGCCGGGTCGTTCTGTATGTTTCCGTGAAGGGCGAGGTCGATACGGCGCTTCTTCTTGAGCGGGCCTGGAAAGAGGGCAGGGAGGTATTCCTGCCGCGCTGCCGCCCGGAAGAGCCGGGACGTATGGACATGATCGCCTGCCGTGGTCCGGAGGAGCTTGTCCCGTCCTCCTTCGGCATTCCGGAACCCGTGCTGTCCGCCGAATCCCGCCTTCTTTCGCTCCGCGATCTTTCCGACGGCGACCGGACGCTGATCGTCGTTCCCGGTCTGGCCTTCGACAGGGATGGTTTTCGTCTGGGGTACGGCGGCGGCTACTATGACCGCATGCTTGCTCTCTCCCGCTGTCCGGGGGTGGGACTGACCTTTCATGATCTTCTTCTGGAGCGTCTTCCCCGCGATGCGTGGGACCGATCCGTGAAGGCCGTATGCACCGAGGAGGAACTGCTTTGTCTCTGACCATGATTCCCTTTCAGTTTCCGGGGATCCCCGGCGTAGGTTGCGCATTTTCCATGCGTGCATTCGGCAGCGTTTCTCTTTCTTCGGCGGACGCTTCCTCCATAGAAAGACGGGCGGCCATACCGTCCCTGCTCGGGGTCGGGGCCTTTGCCGAGGTGCATCAGGTGCACGGCGTGCGCACGCTGTTCGAGCCGGAAGCTCAGAATCCTGCCGCTGCCCCTTCCGAGCAGGCCGACGGCATGGCGACAAGCCGTCCCGGTCTGGCGCTCATGATCAAGACGGCGGACTGCCAGCCCATTCTTGTGGCTCATGATTCGGGTCGTTTCGTCATGGCCGTTCATTCCGGCTGGCGCGGAAACAGGCAGGATTATCCGTATTCGGCAATCTGCACCTTCTGCGATCGCTATGGGCTGGATCCGCAGCATCTGTGGGCCGTGCGCGGTCCGAGTCTTGGTCCCTCCGCTTCGGAATTCGTGCACTTCGACAGCGAATGGGGACCGGAATTTCTGCAGTGGTATGACAGAGAACGGCGGACCATGGATCTGTGGTCGCTGGCTAGGCATCAGCTCGAGCGGGCCGGACTCCCGAGCGGGCATATTCTTGGTATCGACCTGTGCACTTTCGACAACGCCGATTTCTTCTTTTCCTACAGACATGCCCGCCGCTTCGGAAGCGAGGACGGCAGGCAGGGGAGCTTCATCTGGATACGGACCGTCTGAAAAGCTGCCGTTGCATCAGGATGCCTGATGTTTTGATGCCTGATGTTGTATTGTATTTGCAGGTGCGGGCAACGGAGCGGTTTCCGGTGTCCGCATCCGGGGATTTCTCTGGTCAGGCATTGTCCGGCAGGACTTCGGGAACGTCGCAGCCCTGGAACAGCCTTGGAACATAACGGCGGAACATCTTGTATTTTCTTGATGTTTTTTCTGACGCATACCATAAAATAATGCTTTATTTTTTTTATAAATCAAGATATTCCTGTGCTACCGTATTATTTTCCGATGCCGGAGAGAGGCCGGTTTCGGCAGGGATGACCTGTCTTTTTCGGAAATGATGCACTTCCGGCAGTCGCCGGGTCAATCACATCCCGATTCGAGGAATTCATGAACGTATCTCTCAATGTGATGCGCGGGGTCTTTTGTGCCGCGCGTCGTCAGGCCAGATTTGCCGCCGCAGCCCTGCTTTCCTTCGGGCTGGTGGCGGGTTCCGTTTCCGGCGCTCACGCCGAAGGTTTTGCCATCACCGAATGGAGCGCCCGAGGCATGGCCCTCGGCGGCGGCGCCGGCGGCGGCATGGTGGCCCGTGCGGACGATCCCTCCGCCGTGGCCTACAACCCCGCAGGCATCACGCAGATTCCCGGCACCGCCACGCAGATGGGCCTTGCCGTGTCCATGCTGAACTTCGATCTCACCCGTTACGATAACGGCAAAACCGTTTCCTCTTCCGATCAGGCCTGGCCCATTCCTCATTTCTACCTGACCCATCAGCTCAACGACAAGTGGTGGTTCGGCATAGGTACGTTCACCCGCTACGGCCTCGGTTCCCAGTTCCCGGACAACTGGGCTGCTCCCGGCAAGGAAGCGACGTATCCCGTGGAGGTTATGCCCGGATTTACTGCGAAGATTCCTGCCTCCAGCGGCCTCAAGTCGGTTACGCTGCTTTCGAGTACCATCAATCCCAACATCGCCTACAAGATCAACGATATCTGGTCGGTGAGCGCCGGTGTGAGCTACACCTGGGGCTATCTCAGCCTGAACCAGCAGTATAATGTTAACGGCGCGGCTCTCGGAGCCAGCATGGGCCATGCCGACGCGCGCATCCACTCCGAAAACGGTTATGCATTCGGCTACAACTTCGGCCTGCACGCCCGCTTCAACGATCAGTGGAGCGCCGGTCTTACCTATCGCGCCAGTGAAGACATGACCTTCAAGGGGCAGACCCGTTTCCGCTTCTCCGGTGATGATGCCGTGGTGGGTATGATGAGGAGGCAGATGCAGACCTGCAATGCCGACGGTAAGCTCTCCATTCCCGACGTGATCACCCTCGGCGTGATGTACAAGCCTCTGCCCAACCTGAGCTTTGAAGGCGACGTGGCCTACACCGTGTGGAGCCGTTTCCGCAATCTTACCATCAACATGCACGGCGATACACCTCAGTTCTTCGAACAGAAGAACTGGCGCGACACCTGGGCCTTCACCTTCGGCGTGGAATACGCTCCCATCGACTGGATGACTCTGCGTGCCGGTTTTACCTACGAGACTTCGCCGCTTCAGGATTCCAACTGCTATGATTATCTTGTGCCTTCCAACGGCCGCAACTACTACACGCTGGGCGCAGGCTTCAAGTATGACAACTGGACGCTCGACCTGGCCTATATGTACATCGACGTGCGCGACATCAATTACAGCACCCATACCGATGAGCGCGGCATGATCCGTACCTACGCCGGCAAGGCGCACAACAGCTATGCCCATAATTTCGGCCTGACCGTGGGCTATAAATTCTGATTGTTCCTTTTTCGTATGAGAAAGGCCCTTTCCCGTCGGGTAGGGCCTTTTTTTGGTTAAAAGAAAACCCCCAGCTAGGCTGGGGGTTCCCGAAAACTTATAGT
>USNI01000172.1 GCA_900555975.1 uncultured Desulfovibrio sp.
GTCCACGAGGGCCTGCGGACGCAGTCTGGCGTAGGGACCGATGATCGCGCCGCGGCGCACTTCGGCCTTTTCGATGTGGCAGAATTCCCGGATCTCGACGCCTTCGTCGATGACGGCGTCGCGGATCACGCAGTGGGAGAGAATGCGCGCGCCGCTTCGGATCACGCTGTCGCCGCAGATCTCGCAGGGTCCGGAGAGTTCCGAGCCGCCTTCCACCGTGGCCAGGGGGCTGACGCGCACAAGCTGCGGCGCGTGCAGGATCACGCCCGAGGCGAGCAGCTCCGCAGTGCGGCGGCGGGCGAGGATGTCCTCGGCGGCGGCGAGTTCTGCGGGCGTGTTCACGCCGAGCAGGGCTGTGGCCTCGCATCCTGCGCCCTCGGCGCGGATGCCGCGCACGTCCATGCCGTCGGCAAGGCCGAGGGAGATGAGATCGGTGATGTAGTACTCGCCGCTCCTGTTTTCGCAGGAAAGACGCGGCAGCAGCCTGCGCACCGCGGGCAGGGAGAAGAGATAGATGCCGGTGTTCACCTCGTGCGCGTCGGCGAAGGGTCCGTAGAGGGCGGGATCGAAGTCCTTCGCTTCCACGATGGCGCGCACCGCGCCGCGTTCGCGGATCACGCGGCCGTAGGAGGCGGCGTCGTCGAGCATGAGGCTCAGGAAGGCCACGTCCGCGCCGAGGGCGGCGTCGAGAAAGCGGTTCAGCACGTCGGCGGTGAGAAGCGGGGCGTCGCCGTTCACCACGAGAACGCTGCCGTCGCCGGGAAGATGCGGCATGGCGGTCATGAGGGCGTGACCGGTGCCGAGCTGCCGCTCCTGCCGGATGCACCGGGCCGTTCCGCCCAGTCTTGCGGCCGCGGCTCCGGCTTCGGCGCAGACCTGATCCGCCCCGTTGCCGACCAGGGTGAGCACGTTGCCGATGCGCGGCATGGACGAGAGCGTGGCCGTGACCAGCGTGAGCATGGATTCGCCGAGCAGCGTCTGCAGGACCTTGGGCCTTGGCGAAGCCATGCGCGTGCCTTTGCCGGCGGCGAGTATGAGAGCGTCGATGGATGTCATGTCAGTCTCCACGGAGAGCGCGGCCCGCGGCGCATATCACCACGCCGAGGACCAAGAGCACGATGCCTCCCCTGCGCAGCGTCTCGTCGGAAAGAGAGAGCATCTCCATCAGCATCTCGCGGGTTTTCCGGGGCGAAAGCAGCCATGGCAGGGCCTCAAGAACGCAGGCCAGACCGAGCGCGGCAAGAAAGAGGGAAAGATTGAAATTCATCGCGGCAGTATCCTAGGTATCGGCCGACTTGTAAAGAGGCTTTTTTGTCCGTCGGCGCCCGTCCTGCGGCCTTTCTCATGCCTTCCGGCCGGCGCGCCGGGACGAAAATGCTTGCGAAGAATGAAAAATGCGTTCAAAAGGTAGGGGAAAGATCGTCCTGCAGGAGAAATGCCGTGAGCATGATAACGTTTATGTCCGTGCTGAAGTACGAGCAGGTGAAGGTGAACGCCGCTCTGGAGAAGGAACTTGCCGCCATGCCCGCGCCTCTGCGCGAAATCGCGGGACACGTGCTCCTTGCCGGAGGCAAGAGACTGCGTCCGCTCATGACGCTCTCCTGCGCCCGCCTGTTCGGCGCGGAAGGCCCGGAACTGTACGAGCTTGCCGTCATTCCCGAAATGATCCACGTGGCCACCCTCCTGCATGACGACGTGCTCGACGAGGCGCCTTCCCGTCGCGGCCGCGTGTCGGCCCACGTGCTCTACGACGTGCCGCGCGCCATCCTCGCGGGCGACGCGCTTCTTGCGGCGGCGAGCCACAAGACGGCATCCTTCGGCATTCCCTCCCTGCTTGCCTGCGTGTCCGAATCCGTGCTCATGACGGCCGCGGGAGAGGCCCATGAAATCGCGCTTCAGCACTCCCTCTCCCACAGCCTGGCGGAATACGTGAACGTCGTCGCGGGCAAGACCGGCTGGCTCATCCGCGGTTCCTGCCGTCTCGGCGCGCTCTACGCGGGCGCTTCGGAGAAGGACGTCGAGGCCGTGTCCGAGTACGGACTCAATCTCGGCATCGCCTTCCAGATGGTCGACGACGCCCTCGACTTCGCCGACGAGTCCGTCACCGGCAAGCCCACGGCCGGCGATCTTGCCGAGGGCAAGTTCACGCCCCCCATCATGAAGTATCTGGATTTCATGCCCCGCTGCGACAGGGAGAACTTCTGCGAGAAGTTCCGTACCGGAACGTTCACGCCCGAAGACCGGACGCGCATTGCCGCCGACATCCGCCGGCTCGGCTTCGATGCCGAGTCCCGCGCCATGGCCGGCGAGTATCTCGACAGGGCTGAACGCTGTCTCGACGGGCTGCCCCAGCGCTTCGAGCAGAAGCTGTTCAGGGAAGCGCTGGAGTTCGTGCGCAACAGAAAATCGTAGGAGATTCCGGTCATGGCATATTTCCGCGTGCTTTCCGCGCAGCTTGCGCTTCTTCAGAGTCTGCTCGTCAAGGAAGAGTCGTGGGCCATACTCATCACCGCCGATCCCGACGCCCTTGCAAGCGCCATGGCGCTGCAGCGCATCATACGCTCGAAGGTCAGAAGCGTGACCATCGCCCGCACCAACGAGATCACGCGGCCGGACAATCTGGCCATGATACGCTATCTCAACATTCCCGTGGTGAAGTGGCGCGCCTCCATGCGGAAGAAGGTGCAGCGCTTCGCCATCGTGGATTCCCAGGCGCATCACAATCCCGCCTTTGCCGGACTGGAATTCTCCGTGGTCATCGACCATCATCCGAAAAGCGCCGATCCCTGCACCGCGCCCTTTCAGGACATCCGTCCCGACTACGGCTCCGTGAGCACCATGATGACGGAATATCTCTATTCCGCGGGAATCCGTCCCGCCCGTCTGCTCGCCACGGCCCTGCAGTACGGCATACGCACCGATACCGGCACCTTCGGCCGCGGCTGCACCGACGTGGATCTGCGCGCCTATCACTATCTGAGCCGGTTCTCCGACGCCGGTCTCATGAACCGCATTCTGCGCAGCGAATACCTGCCCGAATGGCTTCCCTATTTCTCCCGCGCCTTCGAGACGCTGCGTCCCTGCGGCCGCGGCAGCTATGTGTGGCTCGGCAAGGTCGAAAGCTCCGACCTTCTCGTCGTGGTGGCGGACTTCTTCCTCAAGGTGCACGGCATGCGCTGGGTGGCGGTGTGCGGCGTGAGCGCGGGCAGGGTCATCGTGGTCTTCCGCGGCAGCTACGGCAAGATGGATCTCGGCGCCGTGGCGGCCTGCGTGTTTCCGGAATTCGGCAGCGGAGGAG
>USNI01000173.1 GCA_900555975.1 uncultured Desulfovibrio sp.
CAACCATTCCCATGGCCCTCGTGATCTGCTTGGTCTTGCCGACGCCAGCTATCTGGAGTTTTACATCTTTCAACGAAGGCATGAGTTACCCCCGCGCCTTGAAGGATACCTTGAACTCTTTGATGGCCGCAGAAAGACGGGCTTCCAGATCGTCATCCAGCTTCTTGCGATCGCGGATATCGGCAAGGATATCGGGCTTTTCGGTACGAAGCATTTCCAGCATGCCGCTTTCGAACGGCAGCACATCTTTCACCTCGATGTCATCCAGGAAGCCACGGGAAGCGGCAAAGATGGAGGCCACCTGCTCTTCCGTGGGCATGGGATGATACTGAGGCTGCTTGAGCAGTTCCGTCATGCGGGCACCGCGATCAAGAATGGCCTTTGTGTCCTTGTCCAGATCGGAACCGAACTGGGCGAAGGCAGCCATTTCACGGTAATGGGCGAGGTCCAGACGCAGAGAGCCTGCAACCTGCTTCATGGCCTTGATCTGGGCGGCGCCGCCCACGCGGGATACGGAAATGCCCACGTTGATGGCGGGACGGATACCGGCGTTGAACAGGTTGGTTTCCAGGAACACCTGACCATCGGTGATGGAAATCACGTTGGTGGGAATGTAGGCGGAAACGTCGCCGGCCTGCGTTTCAATGACAGGCAGAGCCGTCAGGGAACCGGCACCCAGTTCGTCGCTGAGTTTTGCCGCGCGTTCAAGCAGACGGGAGTGCAGATAGAACACGTCGCCGGGGAAGGCTTCACGTCCCGGAGGACGACGGAGCAGCAGGGACATCTGGCGATAGGCCACGGCCTGCTTGGAAAGGTCGTCATAGATGATGAGTGCATGCTCACCGTTGTCGCGGTAGTATTCGGCCATGGTGCAGCCGGAATACGGAGCGATGTACTGCAGAGGTGCGGACTCCGAAGCGGAGGCGGACACGATGGTGGTATATTCCATGGCGCCGTGCTGACGCAGGGTTTCCGCCACCAGAGCCACGGTGGACTTCTTCTGGCCGATGGCCACATAGAAGCAGTGCACGCCGGTGCCCTTCTGGGCAAGGATGGCATCCACGCAGATGGCCGTCTTGCCCACCTGGCGGTCGCCGATGATGAGTTCACGCTGTCCGCGGCCGATGGGCGTGATGGCGTCGATGGCCTTGATGCCCGTGACCATGGGTTCGTGAACGCTCTTGCGCTGCATGATGCCGGGAGCCTTGAGCTCCACGGGACGAATTTCCGTGCTTTCCACCGGTCCCAGACCGTCGATCGGCTGGCCCAGCGGATTCAGCACTCGGCCGGCTACGGCAGGTCCGACCGGCACCGAGAAAATGCGACCGGTACGCTTGACCGGATCGCCTTCCTTAATGTCGGTATCGTCACCGAGCAGGGCGACGCCGACATTGTCTTCTTCGAGGTTGAGCACCATGCCCATGAGTCCGCCGGGAAACTCCAGCAGTTCCATGGACATGGCATTCCGCACGCCGTACACGCGGGCGATACCGTCGCCCACGTACATGACGGTGCCAGTCTCGCTCATTTCCACGTGCTGGTCGTAGTTGCGGATCTGCTCCTCGATGATCTTTCCGATCTCTTCAGCCTTGATGTGCATGGCCTACTCACCCCTCTTGATGGATTCCCTGAGGTTGTCGAGCTGCGCGCGCAGGCTTGCGTCGTACACCATATCCCCCACCCGGAAGACTATGCCGCCGATGATGGAGGGATCGATGACATATTCAAGCTCAAGCTTGCGCTCTGTCTGCGATTCCAACTTCGTTCTGATGGTGTCCTTATGCGCGTCGTCCAGCTCCACGGCCGTGGTCACGACCCCGCGTGAAATGCCGCGGGCCTCGTCAAGCAGGGCCGAAAAATCCGCCGCGATGGCGGGAAGCAGGGGCAGCCGGTCCTTATCGGCCAGCAGCGCACAAAAACGTTGTTCCACGGCGCCGCCACCGGCCACATCCAGCAGGGCCAGCGCCACTTTCTTCTTCTCTTCCGGGGAGAGGACGGGATTGCGAAAAGCCTCCGCCAGTCGGGGAGTCTTTTCCACAGCCTCGCCCAGAGCACCGAGAGACGCTCCATAGCGTTCCAATTCCGCCATGCCCGCCTCCTTTCCAATGGAAAAGAGCGCTGCGGCATAGCGCCGGGACACGACATTGCCGATCACTGCAGCACCACCTTGGTCAACGATTTGTCGATCAGTTTCTGATGCGTCGTGGCATCCAGCCTGTCGAGAAGGCTCTTTTCCACCTCCGCGACAATGGTTTCGGCCATACGCTCGCGGATGGCTTCAAGCTCCGCCTTGCCCTCCTGCTCGGCACCAAGCTTTGCCTGCTCCACGATGTGGGCAGCCTGCTTCTCGGCATCGGCCAGAATGGAAGCTCTGATGCGTTCCGCCTGCGCGCGTCCTTCTTCAAGAAGCTTCGCGCATTCCGTTTCCACGTCGGCTATCTGACGTTCGACCTCGGCAAGCTGAGCCTCAGCCTCCTGCTTGCGTCTGGCCAGATCATCCATTTCCCGGACGATCTCTTCACGGCGTCCCGTGAAAAACTTCTTGATGAGCTTGCCCGCCGCGTACCAGATGATGCCGACGAAGATGGCGGCATTGATCACGCGAAGCAGAAAGTCCCCCCACGGCAGGGAGTGGCCGTCGCTTGCGGACGCGATCTGGCACGAGATCAGAACCAGAGCGCAGGCCGTCACAATTCCATAGATTCTTTGCACGCCGTTCTCCTTGCTGCGATGATGCTATCCAAGCATGGACTTGAGGGCAACCTGAACGAAATCCCCCACCCGGCCGTCAAGCTCGCGCCTGGCTTCCGCACTTTCCGCACGGACACGCTCGGCTGCGGCTCGATGGATGGAGCGGGCCTCATCGCCCGCAGCGTTCACCCTGGCCTGGGCGGCCTGTTCCGCGGCAGTCTTCATGCTCTTGCGCACTGCGGAGACTTCCGCGCGGGCCTTTTCGATGCGGGCCTTGTAACCTTCCATCTTGAGACCGGCCTCTCCCTCAAGGGAATCGGCAGCGCCTCTCAGTTCATCATTCTGCGCACGGCGACGCGCCATGATTCCGCGCACCGGGCGAATGATCAGGTAATTTATGATCGCAAGCGCAATCAAAAAATTCACCAACTGAATCAGGAGGGTTATGTCGATGTTGATCATTCCGAGAACCTCCAACCGAAGCTGTAAAAAGGGGCCACTCTACCGTTGCATTCTAAGCCCCCAAAGTTCTGCGCTCCTGAATTATTGGGAGTAGAATCATTTTTTTAGCTACCCCGTTTTTGACTCTTTGTCAAAGCCGGGGAT
>USNI01000174.1 GCA_900555975.1 uncultured Desulfovibrio sp.
CGACGACGGACAGCTGTTCCGGCCGGACGGGGAGACGGAAGTCGTGGACGTGAGCGGCATGATCGCGATTCCCGGCCTTGTTCAGGCGCATATGCACGTGACGCAGGCGCTGTTCCGCGGTCTGTGCGACGATCTTGCGCTCATGGAGTGGCTGCGCGAGCGAACCTGGCCCATGGAGGCCGCGCATACGGCGGAGAGCAACGCGGCTTCGGCCAGACTGGCGGCCATGGAACTCATTCGCAGCGGCACGACCTCGCTCATCGACATGGGCACGACCCTGCACGAGGACGCCATCTTCGAAGTCATGGCCGAAACCGGCCTGCGCGGCCTTTTCGGCAAGTGCATGATGGACATGGGCGACGATCTGCCTCCGCTCATGCGGGAGAACACGGCCGCCTGTCTGCGCGAAACCGAGCGTCTCATCCGACGCTGGCACATGGCGGAGAACGGGCGTCTGCGCTACGCCGTGGCTCCCCGTTTCGTGCCGTCCTGTTCGGAAAAGCTGCTTTTGTCCGCACGTGATCTCGCCCGGCAGAACGGACTGCGTCTGCATACCCACGCCTCGGAGAATCTCGGTGAGATTGCGCTGGTGGAAGCGCGCTGTCATGAGCGCAACGTCCGTTATCTCGACCGCATGGGCTATACCGGCGAGGACGTGATCCTTGCCCACTGCATCTGGCTGGACGAGGAGGAGAAACGCATTCTTGCCGAAACCGGCACGCATGTGGCGCACTGTCCGTCCTCCAACACGAAGATGTCGTCCGGCTTCGCTCCCGTGGCGGAACTCAGGGCCATGGGCGCGAACGTGGCGATCGGTCTCGACGGAGCGCACGATCACATGGACGGCCTCATGGAAGTCAGACAGGCCTCCATCCTTCAGAAGGCGCTGACCCATGATCCGAAGGCCATGCCCGCCCTGCAGACGCTGGAACTCGCCACGCTCGGCGGCGCGGCGGCCATGGGACAGGCCGACGATCTCGGCAGTCTGGAGCCGGGCAAAAAGGCCGATCTCGCCGTGCTGGACATGGATATGCCCCATTCGCTTCCCGCCTGGGGACGCGATCCCGTGCAGCGGGTGGTGTATCAGGCCACGCGCGAGAACGTGGTGCATACCATGGTGGACGGCCGCTTCCTGTACCGAGACCGGACGTTTCTGACGCTGGATCCGGTCAGGACTCTCGCCGATGCGGAAAAACAGTGCGCCGAGGTCATGAGGCGGGGACATCTCGCGCCTGTATCCGGATTCTTCTGCCGCTGACCCCGCGCCCGCGGAGAAAAGGACAAGGGGAAGCCGTCGTACCTTCTCGGACGGAACGCAGATTTTTCCGACGTGCGCCGTTCCGTCAGGCGGAACGACGCTTCCCTGCGGAGCGGACGGCGGAGGAGTTTTGCGCCGCTCCGGCCCGGTCGAAAGGGGAAGGCGGCATACCGTTATTTTGAACGGGTGTCCCCAGGCACGGTCGAAGGAAGGGGGGGGAGGAGTCTCCGGCAGGCAACGTTGTGTCGTCGGCGGGGAATGTTGCGTCTCCGGCATCCTGGAGGCCCGCTGAAGAGCTGAGGCGGAAGTCCCCGGCTCGTGAAGCGGAGGGGAAAAGGGTATTGTGACTTTTTTCCCAAAAAGAGGTCTTTCGCTTGTTTTCGGGGAAGGCTCACAGGAAGAAAACTGTGAAAAAACACCATGATATTCTTTTTGTCCCTTCATCGGAACCGGCTCTGGACTTGCCGCCGGAAGTGTGTTCTACTCAAGGTTGTTAAAAGGGACACTGCTGTCCCTTTTCGTCAGACATTGAAAGACTTTTACGGCTCCATGCAGAAAAGATATAATGATTTCAGCTGGTATGAAAAAGTCTTCAAGGGGAGTCTCTATGAACATCACTAGGCTTGATAAAGCCAGGGACCTGAAGTTCAAGCGTCAGGTCGAAGAAGAGAGCGGTCAGAATCTGTCGACTTGCTATCAATGCGGCAAGTGCACGGCAGGCTGTCCCGGCGCTCAGGTCTATGACCGTCAGGTCAGCCAGATCATGCACGCCGTCCAGCTTGGTCTCAAGGAAGAGGCCCTGAAGAACCGTTCGCTGTGGCTGTGTCTGTCGTGTTCGACCTGCAGCGCCCGCTGCCCCAACAACATCGACGTGGCCGCAGTCATGGAAACGCTGCGCATGATGGCCCGTCGCGAGGGCTGGGTGCAGGATCGTCCCATCGAATCCTTCTGGAAGGCGTTTCTGGATACCGTGCACGCCACGGGCCGTTCCTACGAGCTGGGCGTCATGGCCGACTACATGGGCCGCACGCTGCGCGGCTGGGGCAATCTGGAAATCGCGCCCATGGCGCTCAGAAAGAACAAGATGCCCTTCATTCCCTCCGTCATTCACGGACGCGAGGAAGTGGCGCGCATTTTCAGGCGCTATGCGGAAAAGAGGAGCTGAGCCATGAAATACGCCTATTATCCCGGCTGTTCGGGCCACGGCACCTCTGTGGAGTATGAAGCCTCCACCCGCGCGGTGTGCAGGGCGCTGAACATGGATCTTGTGGAAATCGAGGACTGGAACTGCTGCGGTTCCACGCCCGCGCATTCCGTGAGTCACGAACTTTCCGCCGCGCTTTCCGCCCGCAATCTGATGCAGGCCGCCAAAACCGGCGCCGACTGCGTGATTTCTCCCTGCCCGAGCTGTTCCTCCAACCTGAAGATGGCCCGTCACCGCATGCAGAAGCCCGAGTTCAAGGCCCGCGTGGACGAGCTGCTCGACGCTCCCACTCCGGCCAACGCCGAGGGCGGCGCGGATCTCATGGAAACCTGTTCCGTGCTGCAGGCCATCGTGGAGAACGTGGGTGTGGAGAACATCGCCTCCCGCGTGACCTATCCGCTTGAAGGCATGAAGGTCGTCACCTACTACGGCTGTCTTCTGAGCCGTCCCGTCCAGGTGGCGAAGTTCGACGATCCGGAAAATCCCGTGTCGCTCGACAACATCATGAAGGCGCTCGGCGCGGAAGTGCTTCCCTTCGCCCTGAAGACCGAATGCTGCGGCGCGGCCATGGGCATTCCGGACGTGAACATTCCCGGTTCTCTGAGCGGCCGCATCCTCGACACCGCGAAGGCCGTGGGCGCCGAAGCCGTGATCACCGCCTGCCCGCTCTGCCACATGAATCTCGATCTGCGCCAGCGTCAGGCCGCCAGAATCTCGAAGAAGCCCTTCTTCGGTCTGCCGGTGTTCTACTACACCCAGATGATCGCGCTCGCCTTCGGTCTGCCCAGGGACGCCATGCGTCTGGACAAGCTGGCCGTCAATCCCTATCCCC
>USNI01000175.1 GCA_900555975.1 uncultured Desulfovibrio sp.
TCGCCGTGCTCACGCTCTACTGGAAACGCTTTCTGGGACTGCTGCATCCCTCCTCTTCCCCTTCGGCCTTCTCCGGCGTTCGCGGCATCGCCATGCTGGTGCTCCCCTCCCTGCCGGCCGCCTCTCTGGGACTTCTTCTGCACGGATTCATCAAGTCCCTGTTCACACCGGCCACCGTTGTCGCCGCGCTGGTCTGCGGCGCACTGCTCATGCTCGTCGTGGAACGCCTGCTTGCCTCAAAGCAGCAGCACATGCCCGTACAGAGTCTGGATCAGCTGTCTCTGCGGCAGGCTCTCGGCATAGGCTGCTTTCAGTGCCTTGCCCTGTGGCCGGGCTTCTCCCGGTCGGCGTCCACCATCATGGGGGGCATGATCCTCGGCGTGCGCCGCGAAGTGGCCGCCGAGTATTCCTTCATCGCAGCGGTTCCCATCATCATAGGCGCCGCAGGATACGATCTGTGGAAATCGCTGTCCCTGTTTTCCTCCGCCGATGTTCCCTTCTTTCTTGCCGGCTCCGTATGCGCCTTTGTTTCCGCCATCGTGGCCATGGAGGAATTCGTGCTTCCGCTGCTTGCCCGCTGGCAGAAGCGGGGAGTGGTCCGGCGTGAATCCGTCGACGTCGTGCCCTGCAATCCCATTCCTTCCCGTCCGGGCATGGAGGAAAGGGTACGGGTCAAGCTCGGCGTGGTGGAAGGCACCTGCTATGCCGTCACGCTTCCCCGCGGCGCGGGTACGGTGACGAGTCTTTCACGCGCAGACGCGGTGATCCCCATCGAACGCGACAGGGAAGGCCTGGATGCCGGACAGCCTGTTCGTGCCGAACTGCTTCGGCCGTGGGATCAGATAGAAGGAGCGCTTCTTGCCACGGGCAGCCATGACAATACGCTGGATCTCATCGACAGCATGCTTCGCCGGACGCACCCGGGATTCCGTCTGACTTCGGCGCATGTCGGATCGCTGGGCGGTCTGCTGGCGCTTCGTCGAGGGCAGTGTCATCTGGCGGGCAGTCATCTGCTCGACGAGGAAAGCGGCATCTACAATCGCCGGGCCATCCGGGAACACATGAAGGGCATGCCCGCTTTGCTGGTACAGCTCGTGGACAGGGAGCAGGGAATCATGGTACTGCCCGGCAATCCGAAACATATCGTCTCGTTCGACGACCTGTGTCGCGAGGACGTGCAGTTCATCAATCGTCAGCGGGGAAGCGGTACGCGCATTCTTCTGGACTATGAACTGAAGAAGCGCGGTCTTTCTCCCGCCAGCATCCGCGGCTACAGGGATGAGGAATACACGCATATGAACGTGGCCGCGGCGGTACTGTCCGGCAGAGCCGACGCCGGACTCGGTGTCCGCTCCGCAGCGGCGGCACTGGGGCTGGACTTCATTTCCGTGGGTGTGGAGGAGTATGATCTGGTCATTCCTCTCCGCTATGCGCAGGACGCCCGTATTCTGGCGCTGTTCGACGTCATCCGCTCGGAAGAGTTCAGACGTCATGTTCAGTCCATGGGAGGATACGGGACCGACAGAACGGGAGAGATCATCTGGGAGTACGACGGAAAATAGGTCTGTCGTGGAAACGTGTGTTCTGCCCCTTTCACAGGGGGGGCAGAATACGCTCGGCAGACGGAAGATGCAGCCAGTGCCGGTCATGCGTGTCACGAGTATGAAGGAAGTCGTCAGCGCAGACTGATGCCCTGGACGAAGATGACGCCTGCTCTCTGCCCACGGAAGAAAGTCTTCCTGGCCGGCGTCAGACCAGGTCTTTCAGGATTCCGTCGGGGCAGACCTCTGGCCGGAGTATTTTTTCATGGCCAGACTGCATTTTCCGGTTTTTATCTTGCGGGGAGTCGTGGCATTGTCGGAAAGATGTACGCTGGCGGGCAGGCAGGAGCGGATGATGTCGAAGGTTCCGTCCTTTTTCCAGGCCGTAAAGCGGCGCCACGCCGTGACATAGCTGCCCATGTCGCGGGGCAGGTCGCTCCAGCGGCAGCCTGTGGTAAGAACATAGAGAACGGCTTCAAGCGTTTCACGGTCGCTTTTACGGGGACGTCCCACTTTTTTCCCCTTGGCGAGAAAAGGCTCGATGCGTCTCCACTGCTGATCGCTGATAAAAGCCATACCGTATTCCTTAGCGGTGAAAGAGTGTTCCGGTATCAGTCCCCGGCGGAAAAGCAGAGTGTTTCCAGTTCGGGAACGGAAAAATCCAGATGGAAGAGTCTTCCGTCATCATGCTTGTCGTGACAGAGCCGCCGCAGCAGGAGCGATACCATAAGAGCGGCCGTTCCCGCTACCGTGACGGCATGAGTATGCATGGAAGCCCCTTCCAGATTGCCCGTTTCTTCATCGGGATAGATGCGCGAGAAGGGGAGACGTCGACTTCCGTCAAAAAGTGCAAGACCTTCATTTCTTGCCACTGAGCCTTGTACGCACAGAACACCGGCATGTGCGGCAGCCGTCTCCAGCATTTTTTTCCGCGCCAGGGAATCGAGACAGTCCATGACGACGTCGACGCCGGAAAGAAGTGCCGGCAGGTTGTTCTCGTCAAGAGCCTCGGCATGAACGGTGACGTCCATGTAGGAGGCAATGTCCAGAATGCCGTTTCGACAGGCTTCCGCCTTGGGCATGCCCAGAGTCCTTTCGGTACAGAAACGCTGGCGGTTGAGATTGCTTTCATCAAAAGAATCCGGATCGCAGAGCGTGAGTGCACCGACGCCCGTGCGGGCCAGAAATTCCGCGACATATCCGCCCAGGCCTCCGCATCCGGCGACAAGTACTCTTATGGAAAGCAGCCGGACAAGAGACTGTACAGACAAGGTGCTCCGACAGCGGCTGAAGCGTTCCGGCCAGATGTCCTGTCGGAGCAGTTCCGTCATGACATCCCTTTCCCGGCATTTCCAGATGAGGGCAAGACGACGGATGCCGTCGACGCTGATGACGGGTCCGTCCGGAGTTGCTTTCAGAAAATCCCCGGCAGAAGCGGGACTCCGGTCCGCAGAGTCGTTCATCTAGCCTCCTCCCACGGCAGGAAAATACGCGACCCGGTCTCCGTCCCGTACCGGACTTGCCAGATCGTTCTGCCGGCTGTTGATCATGACGATCTTGATTTCTTCCAGCGGCAGACCGATGCGCTGTGCAAGCTCCCCGGCCGTGAGAGTCGTTTCTCCTTCGGCCAGATCGATGAACAGTCCCGTTTCCGGAACATAACCGGGGACGCAGTCGCGCAGAGTGGTGCTGAGTTTTATCTGTACGCTCATGGGCAGAAGGGACCCGCGCGGGGCAT
>USNI01000176.1 GCA_900555975.1 uncultured Desulfovibrio sp.
GGTGAGGAGTCGGCCGCGGGCGAGTTCCAGCCCCTTGACGTTGAAGTACTGTTCGCCCACGCCGCTCAGCGAGCCGTTGGCCGTAAGGTTGCGGTACACGAAGGTGCCGCTGGTGCTGGCGGAAGGGGTGGCGCTGGCTATGTAGCTCTGTTCGGCGAGCACGTCGGCGTCGTCCACGGTGAGGGTGGTGTAGCGGGCGGAGTTGCGGTCGCCGAAGCTGCGGCCGGGCATGATGTCGATGGTGTTGGTGCCCATGGCATTGATGCCGGCCAGAATTTTTTCCTGCGAGCCGCGGCCGAGCGCCACCACGGACACCACGGAGGCGATGCCTATGATGATGCCGAGCATGGTGAGCAGCGAGCGCATCTTGTGGGCGAGAATGGCCTGCACCGACATGCGGAAGGCCTCGGCCACCTGATCGCGCACGTATTTCCACGAACTGGCGGGCACGGCGGCGGTTTCGGCGCCTTCCGCGCAGACGATGTCTTTGCGCCGTTCGTCGCTGATGACCTCGCCGTCCTTGATTTCGATGATGCGGTTGGCGTATTCGGCGATGTGGCGGTCGTGGGTGACGAGAATGAGGGTATGGCCTTCGGCATTGAGCTGCATGAGCAGCTTCATGACGTTTTCGCCGCTGCGGGAGTCGAGCGCGCCGGTGGGTTCGTCGGCCAGAATGACTTCGCCGCCGTTCATCATGGCGCGGGCTATGGAAACGCGCTGCTGCTGGCCGCCGGACAGTTCGTTGGGCCTGTTGCGGACTTTTTCTTCCAGGCCGAGCTTGACCAGCAGCTCTCTGGCGCGCTCGTTGCGGGCGGCGGGGTCCATGCCGGCGTACACGGCGGGCAGGGACACGTTTTCCTGAGCGCTCAGGCTGGCGAGCAGGTTGTAGCGCTGGAAGATGAAGCCGAATTTCTCGCCGCGCAGACGGGCCAGTTCGTCGGGCGAGAGGCCTTCGACGGGAGTGCCGTCCACGAGATAGGAGCCTTCGGAGGGAGTGTCGAGACAGCCGAGAATGTTCATCAGGGTGGACTTGCCCGATCCGGACTGCCCGATGATGGCGACGAAATCGCCCCGTTCGATGCTCAGACTGACGTTTCTGAGCACCTGCACGCGATTTTCCCCGCTGCCGTAGTGCTTGCCTATGTTGCGCACTTCGAGGGTGACCATGATGTTCTCTGCAAGGATGAAGCGTGAACGCGGCGGCGGAGCGGTCCGGAACGCCGCGGCGGTCCGGCCGTTCCGGACCGCGTCTGCGGGGGGGGATCAGCGGGGAGGTCTGCGGTTGCTGCGCGGATTGGCGAGGCTGTCCTGGATTTCCGCGCCGGACATCTGGGTGGAGATGACCTGTTCTCCTTCGGAAAGGCCGGAGCGGATTTCGGTCATCACGTTGTTGGTGAGGCCGACTTCCACCTTGCGCACTTCCACCTTGTTGTCTTTGCCGAGCACGCGGACGGCGTAGTTGCCGCGGCCGTCGTTTTCCAGCACGAGGCTGGGCACCACGAGCACGTTCTTCACGCCGGCGATTTCAATGACGTTCTGGGTGGTCATGCCTATGCGCAGAATGCCTTCGGCGTTGGGCACGCGGGCCTTGGCGTAGTAATAGACCGCGGAACTCGACGAGGAACTGCTGGAACTGGAGGACGTGGAGGAACCGGAGCTGGAGGACGTGGCGTCGGAAAGGGTGGTGTCGCCGGGGTCGATGGAAGAGATCGTGGTTCTGTAGACGGTGTCGGGCGCGCCGAGCAGAGTGTAGGTGACGGGCTGGCCTTCGCGGATGAAGGGAATGTCGCCTTCGGAGATTTCGATCTTGATCTCCATGTCGGAGAGATCGGCGATCTGGGCTATGGTGGGGGTGCTCTGGTTGGCGTTGACGGTCTGCCCTTCCTTGACGGGAACGGACACGATCACGCCGTCGAGCGGAGCCACGATCTTGGTGTAGCCGAGATTGGTTTCCGCGGTGTTCACGGCGATTTCCTGCTGCAGGATCTGGGATTCCATTTCCGTCACGCTGGCCCTGGCGGCGGCGAGGGCGTTTTCGGCGTCTTCGAGATTGGCGCGCGAGGTGGAGTCGCTTTTTCTGAGCTTCACTTCGCGGTCGTACTGGGTCTGGGCCACCTTGAGCGCGACGTTGCGGGATTCGAGCTGCGCCTTGTAGGTGTTGAGCATGGCGCGGGCGGTGTCGAGATCGTTCTGTCTCGTGGTGGGATCGATCTGGGCGATGGGATCGCCCTTCTTCACCTTCTGTCCGATGACGGCGTCGAGCTTCATGATCTTGCCCGAGGCCTGAGAGCCTACCGTGACGAGCTGCACGGCGTCTATTTCGCCGGTGGCGTTGACGGTTTTGCGCAGGCCGCCCCGGACGACGGTCTCCGTAAGATAGTGAACCTGGGAAGAGTTCTGCTGCCGGCCGTACCACCAGTAGGCGCCGGCGCAGGCTGCCGCGATCAGAAGGAGGATGAGGAGGAGCTTTTTTTTCATGGAAAGGCTCTTTGGGGGAAGGTTCAACACGGTGACGGACGACGGAGACGATCCGTAAGAGAAGGTATATCCAAAAAAAAGCTTCACTGGTAATTGAAACATTGTTTCAAAGCGTTGCAGAAGACACGTGCAGCCTGCCGTCACACGAAGACACAAGGAGCGGATGCAGAACCAGTCTCCTGTCGATTCCGGTGTTTGCAGGCTTTCGGAATGCAACGTCATGAAAGAGAGTGAAAGAATTTTTTGTGACGAAGTCGCGCGCAACTGCAACGCCGTACCGTATCCGGCGTCAATTTTTGCAGAAGAAGAGGCGGCAGGACGACATGGTTATGTAAAAAAAATGATAAAACACCATAAAGAGGCTCTGCAAAGAGGCTCTGCACGCACATATTTCCCTCGGGGAGCGGCGAGTCTTTCGCCGCGTGGGGCGGAAGCGCCGGCGTTCCGGCGTGCGCAGAAAAGAGAACGGGGCCTTTGAGGCGTCCGGAAGGGGACGGATCAAAGGCCCTCGGGAAAAGGGGGGTCGGAGAAGCGTCGGGCGTGAGCCTGACGGAAAAGGAAAGGCGTGTTCCGCGACGCCTGCGGAGAGTTAGCGGTCTTCGGCGAGGGGCGCGTGGGTGAGGCGTTCGAGTTCCTCATGCGCGAGGGCGGGAGTACGGCCCTGCGCTCTGGCAATGGCGTCGAGATTCTCCACGGCGTCGCAGTCGCGCATGTAGAGGGGGGCGATGTCCGAGCCGTCCTGCGCGTCCCAGTCGATGAGGCGTTCCATGCCTGTCAGTGCG
>USNI01000177.1 GCA_900555975.1 uncultured Desulfovibrio sp.
GCACCTCGCCCTTGTCCACGGGAGACTGTGCCACGGCAACGTCCATCTGCCTGCCCACCATGCGTTCGGCCAGTTCTCGTTCCCCCGGCACGTCGGCCCGGAGGAAATGATCCACGATCTCTCCCCGGCGCAGTATGCTTATTTCCGTCGCAAGATCCAGCACTTCCTTCATCTTGTGGCTGATGAACACGATGGCCCTGCCGTCGGCCGCCATGCGGCGCAGCGCGGCAAAAAGCTGATCGATTTCCGGCGGCGTGAGCACGGCGGTCGGCTCGTCGAGGATGAGCACGCGGCAGTCGCGGTACAGAAGCTTCAGGATCTCCACCCTCTGCCGCTCGCCCATGGAGAGATCGGCGATCATGGCGTCGGGATTGATCTCGAAGCCGTACCGTTCCGCAAGTTCCAGCACTCTTGCGCGCATGGCCGAAGGATTCAGGATGCCGTGCGCCTGTCCGAGCATGAGATTCTGCGTCACGGTCATGGCCTCCACCAGCATGAAGTGCTGATACACCATGCCTATGCCCGCGGCGAGGGCGTCGCGCGGAGAACGGAACGGTGCAGGCAGTCCGTCCACGAAGATGGTGCCGGAATCCTGCCGGGACTTTCCGGAAAGAATGGACATGAGCGTCGATTTGCCCGCGCCGTTCTCACCGAGCAGCGCCAGGATCTCGCCCGCACGTATGTCAAGGGAAATGTCGCGGTTGGCCCTGACCGGACCGTAGCTTTTGCAGATGCGGTCCAGCCGGATGAGCGCAGGCGCCTTGTCGTTTTTCTGCGCCTGAAGGAGACGCTTCTGTTCCATGATCAGTGTCCTTCCGGCCGGGAATCGGCCGCGGTATCGGGGCTTTTACCAAGAAGATGCGCTCCGTCTTCCGGGCGCAGCAGCATGAAGATGAAGGCTGAGGCGGCGGTCATGAGTCCCACGGTGATGAAGGTGGAATGCAGGGCGTGCAGATCCCCGCCGCCGGAGCCGGAGAATATGCGCAGCATGGCCGTGCTGATGGCCACGCCGAAGCTCACGCTGAGATTCTGCGCCACGGAAAGCAGACTGTTGCCGTCGCTGGCGGTTTCCGCCGGAAGATCGCCGAGCGTGATGGTGTTCATGGAGGTGAACTGACCGGACATGAGCATGCCCTGCACGAAAAGCTGCACCACGAGCAGTGCAAGGGGCCAGCCGGGCTGCTGCAGACTCATGAACATGAAGACCGCGGCGATGGAAAGGGTAAGAAAGAGCAGCGAGCGGCGATAGCCGAAACGGTGCAGAATGCGGAGAACCACGGTTTTGGTCATGACGGAGCCGACGGCCGGGGCGATGAGGATGAGTCCGGCGATGTCGGCGGAATAGCCGAGACCGACCTGCAGCATGAGCGGCACGAGAAAGGGAATGCTGCCGATGCCGAGACGCGCCACGATGTTGCCGGCGATGCCCACACAGAAGGTGCGGGTCTGAAAGACCTTGAGATTGATGATGGGGAAGCGGAACCGTCTGGCGTGCAGAACGTAGAGGAGCACGGCAAAGACGCCGAAGACGACGAGCGCACCCGCCAGCACGGGGGAGGCGCCGTGTCCGCCGGTCAGTTCCAGTCCGCAGGACATGCACAGCACGCCCAGTCCGATGAGCAGGAAGCCGGCACAGTCGAACGGACCGCGCGGCTGCCGGAAGTCGGGAAAGGCCCGCAGGGCGCAGAGAAGTTCGACGATGCCGAGCGGAACATTGATGAGGAAGATCCAGTGCCAGGAGGCGTACGTCACCAGCCATCCGCCGACGATGGGTCCCACCACCGGGCCGACAAGTCCGGGAATGGTGATGAAATTGAAGACCTTGACGAAGTCTTCGCGCGAATAGGCGCGCATGAGCGTCAGGCGGGAAACAGGCGTCATCATGGCGCCGCCTATGCCCTGCACCACGCGGGAGGCCACAAGCTGCGGAAGCGTCTCCGACATGGCGCACAGTATCGAGCCGGCCACGAACATGGCCACGGCGCCGAGGAAGACGCGTCGCGTGCCGAAGGTGTCGGCAAGCCATCCGCTCAGGGGGATCAGCAGTGCCACGGTGAGCGCATAGCTTATGACGGCAAGCTGCATGGAAAACGGCGAGCGTCCCATGGCGTCGGCGATGGTGGGCAGGGCCGTGTTGAGGATGGTGGAATTGAACATCTGCATGAAAAAGGCCGCAGCCGTTATCATGGGAAGTCCGGTGAACATGTCGCGAGAAGTCATCATACGGAATCCTTGGCTTTACGGCTCCCTTCCGGGAAGGAGCCGCTCCTCCCGGAGACCCGTGGCGGACGTCCGCAGCGCTGCGGCGGACGACGCCGTCCGATGCGGGGACGGCGTTTTTTCCGGCAACGAGTCTCCAGCCCGGAGGCCCGGGACGAAGGTCCCGACGATTTACGTACCCGGAGAGATGTTTTCTCCCAGCGCCGCGGGAGCACTTCTGCCCTTGCCTCTGGCGGAGGAGAAGAGCAGCGCAAGAATGGTGAGCAGATAGGGCAGCATCATCATGAGCGAGGAGGGAATGGTGGTTCCCAGCGCCTGCAGACGAAGCTGCAGGGCCATGATGCCGCCGAACAGGTACGCGCCCAGCATGGCCCGGCGCGGCCTCCAGAACGCGAATATGACGAGGGCCACGGCTATCCAGCCCTTGCCCGCTGTCAGGTTGTGCGTCCACATGTGCGTGGCGCAGAGGGAAAGATACGCACCGCCCACGCCCACCAGGAAGGCTCCGGCGAAAATGCCCAGCCAGCGCATGCGCACCGGATCAAGACCCGCGGCCCGCACGGCTTCGGGCGATTCTCCGGAAGCGCAGAGGGCAAGTCCCAGGGACGTGCGGCGGAAGAACCACATGACCGCCCACGGCAGCACGTAGGAAAGATAGACCAGCGGATCATGCTGGAAGAAGACCGGTCCGAGGAAGGGATGTCGAAGGGCTGAAAGCCCACGGTCTTCTCGCCGATGAAGGGCGCGCCCAGATAGTCGGAAAGGCCCACGCCGAAGATGGTGAGCGCAAGGCCGGAGACGGTCTGATTGCCCTGGAAGATGAGGCAGACCACGCCATGCAGAAGTCCCATGGCGCCGGCGCCGAGACCGGCGGCCAGCACGGCCAGCCACGGATTGCCGGTCTTGAACTGCACGATGAAGGCGAAGAAGGCGCCCATGATCATCATGCCTTCCACGCCGAGGTTGAGGTTGCCCGCCTTTTCCGTAACGATTTCACCCAGCGTGCCAAACATCAGGGGCGTGCCCGCCAAAAGCGCGG
>USNI01000178.1 GCA_900555975.1 uncultured Desulfovibrio sp.
CCTTGAGAGACTTGGTCTTTCCGGCATAGATGCCGAAAGGTTCATAGTGCACGGACGCGATGGAAACCAGCTTTGTTCCCTTTTCCTTGTTGAAGTCGGAAAGATAGGGCTGATGCTGGAAATAGTTGGCATCAAGTTCACCGGCGTCAAGCGCCATGTTGGGCTGAACGTAGTCGGCATATTCGACGATCTTGAGCTCATGACCCTTGGCCTTCATCAGAGGGATGGCGGCCTGGAGAATTTCAGCATGGGGGGTGGGGGAAGCTCCAACCTTGACCTCGGCGGCCTCGGCCTGGAAAAAAGCTCCTGCTAACGCGACGGAAAGCAGCGCCGAAAAAAGAACGGGGCAGAGTTTCATGAAAACCTCACAATGTTCCGGTGCACAGCACCAATTAGAAGACACGCTTGTCAAAGCGCTTCGTCGCCCAGTTGCCCAGCATCTGGAACAACTGAACAATGACGATCAGAAGAATGATGGTGGCAAACATGATATCCGTCTGATATCTGTTGTAGCCGTACATGATGGCAAGCTTGCCGAGACCGCCGCCGCCCACGGCTCCGGACATGGCCGAATAGCCGAGAATGGTAATGGCCGCCACGGCGCTGCCGTTCAGCAGGGATGGCAATGCCTCCGGCAGCAGAACCTTGACGATGATCTGCCAGGTGGAGGCGCCCATGGACTGGGCGGCTTCCACGACGCCGCTGTCGACTTCCAGCAGGGACGCCTCAATGAGTCTGGCCACAAACGGAGCTGCTGCGATCACGAGAGGAACCACCGTGGCGTTGTTTCCGATGGTCGTTCCCACAAGAAAACGGGTAAAGGGAATGACCGCGATCATCAGAATAAGGAAGGGGAAGGACCGGGTCAGGTTCACCACCATATCGAGAACGGCATAGAACACCGGACGAGGTGCAATGCCGTCCTTGCGGCAGATGACAAGAAGCACCCCCATCACCATGCCGAAAACATAGGAAAGCGCCGTGGAAACCACGGTCATGTACAGGGTATCGAGTACGCCCTCCCACAGCATTTCCACAAGCTGCATATCAAACACGGGTCATATCCTCCAGTTCAAGACCGCGGGAGGCGGCAAAGGCACGAATACGTTCACAGGCGACCTTGTCGTCCGGCAGCTGCATGACCATCTGTCCGCAGACGACGCCGTCGATTTCGCGCAGGTCGGAATACAAAATGCTGAGAGGCTTGCCACAGTCGAGGATCATGTTGCCTATGACAGGTTCAAGCGTGCTGCTTCCGTTGAAGACGATGCGCCCCACCCGCTCCTGCGGAAGCTTTTCGGGCTTGATGGCCTCAGGTATGACCATGGTTCTCGCAGCCTCGGTGCGCGGATGATAGAACACTTCTTCAACAGGTCCCGTTTCAGCGATTTTTCCCCCGGCAATGATGGCGACATGACTGCATATCTTTTCAATGACGCTCATCTCGTGCGTGATGATGACGGCGGTGATGCCGAGCCGGCGATTGATGTCCTTGATAAGAGCGAGGATGGACTCCGTCGTGCTCGGATCAAGAGCGGAGGTAGCCTCATCGCAGAGCAGCACCTTGGGATCGGACGCAAGGGCTCTGGCAATGGCGACGCGCTGCTTCTGACCGCCGGAAAGCTGGGAAGGATAGGAATTCATTCTGTCGGAAAGTCCCACCAGATCCAGCAGTTCTGCGGCACGCTGACGCGCCTTGTCCTTTGCAGTGCCCACAAGTTCCAGGGGAAAACAGACATTCTCCATGGCAGTACGCTGCATGAGCAGGTTGAACTGCTGAAAAATCATGCCCATGGAACGCCGCGCCTGTCTCAGCTGTCTGTCATCGAGCCGGCAGAGATCCCTGCCTTCGAACAGCACCTGTCCTCCGGTCGGTCTCTCCAGCATGTTGATGCAGCGGACCAGTGTGGATTTTCCGGCGCCGCTTCTGCCGATGATACCAAAAATATCACCCTGATGAATATCAAGATTGATGCCCTTCAGGGCATAGACTTCAGAATTTTTGCTCTGAAATTTCTTTTCCAGATTGCAGATTCTGATAATTGGCTCCGCCATGCTTCTCTCCACCCGCCTTTTGCGGGAAAAAATATGTCCTTCACATAGAAGGACGTATGAGCATAGCCTTTTTTTCTTTTTTTGTGAATAGAAATCTCTCCCCCTCGAGTCGCACCTCTGTACATTCCCCCTGTTCACGGATAAAAGAACACCATCGTTGTATGACGAACTGCGCCCCGTACAGGACGTCACAGGGAGATTTTATGAGTAGCGTCAAGAAAACCAATGCCGCCCGCACGCTCGACAAACTGGGCATTTCCTACGAACTTAACACCTATCCTGTTGATCTTGATGATCTTTCTGCCACCCATGTTGCTGAGAGCATGGGGGTCGATCCTTCCTGCGTTTTTAAAACGCTCGTTACCCGGGGGCATCCGAACGGCATTGCTCTGGCCGTCATTCCCGGCAATGCCGAACTCAATCTGAAAAAACTCGCTGCCGTTTTTCATGACAAAAGTGTGGAAATGGTGCCGCTCAAGGAAGTCCTTCCGCTGACGGGCTACATTCGTGGAGGCTGCTCTCCCGTAGGCACCAAAAAGCCCTACCCCGTCTGCATAGACGAGTCGGCCATACTTTTCGATAAGATCTATGTGTCCGCAGGACAGCGCGGCCTGCAGTTCGTCATTGCGCCGGACGATCTTGCCAAAGCCGTCGACGCCGTTTTTGCCGACATCGTCATGGACTAATCTGATGCGTCCGGAGCTGTTTTCTGAAAAATGACGGGCTGCCGGATCATTACGGAAACATGCGTCATGGTTCCCCGCGACAAAGGATATCCCATGATCATCCGCACACCGCATCTTCTGCTCCGTTCATGGAACATGGCGGACAGGATTGGTTTCCGCGCACTCAACGCCGATCCGGAAGTCATGAAATATTTCCCTTCCATTCTTTCCGAAGAGGAAAGCGACGCTCTGGCGGACAGGCTTCAGACTGACATGAAGCATGACGGCCATGGTGCCTGGGTGCTGGAACTTCCCGGCATGACAAGCTTTGCAGGTGTTGTCGGTCTGAATGTCCCATCCTTTGACCGCTCACTTGTGGAAATCTTCTGGCGTCTGCATACGAGGTTCTGGGGACACGGCCATGCCACAGAAGCCGCAGCAGCCGTGTTGGAGATCGGCTTTTCGCGTCTGGGGCTGAAGAGCATATGCAGCTTTACGTCCGTCGACAATGTGCGTTCCGAACGCGT
>USNI01000179.1 GCA_900555975.1 uncultured Desulfovibrio sp.
GCCGGCCGTTTCCTTCATGGTGGTGATGCCTATGCCTGCGAGGGTGTCGTCCTCAACACGAAAGCCCACGACGACGCCGAGATCACCGCCGTATCCCGGTCCGAACTGTTCGAGAGCCACCCCGGTGAGCTTTCCTCCCTGAAGACAGGGAAAGACATTGATGCTGCGGCCGTCGGCAAGCGTGAAGCTTTTTCTGTCGGCGATGGGAGAGTTCTCCGCAGCCTTGAACACATCCAGAATGGCGGGGCCCTGGACGAAGGTGAGCGCCTGACTTTCAATGGCGGATGCCGTGGTCATCTTGAGGTAGGAGAGGCAGAAGCCTGCAGTACCGCACAGAAGCGACAGCACTATGATCATTTGCAGGATGCTTTTCATGCGCGACTCCTCCATTCTCCGGCATTCTTCCCCTTTCTGCGCGGCGCGGTACCGAAGGGATGCGAGCGGATGAGCGCGAACATGGGGGCGAGCAGGTTGATGAGCATGACGGCAAAGGGAGCGCCGTCGGTATAGATGCCGTAGGTCCTGATGAGCATGACGAGAATGCCGCCGGTCAGACCGTAGAGCAGCATGGGCAGACGACGATGGGGTGAACAGGAGTCTTCCGTGGCCAGGAAGAAGGCGGCAAGAACGGTGGAACCGCTGAATATGTGGAAGAACGGACCGGCGTAAAGAGATGCGTCGGCGAGATGAAGGGCCGAGGCGGACAGAAAGACGCCTGTGAGGAAGGAACAGGGAATTTCCCAGCGGATGACGCCCATGAGAGCAAGGTACATACCGCCGAGGAAGAGGGCGCCGGTCTGCGCCGCGCCGAGTCCTCCGAGCTGATTGCCGAGCAGCAGGTCGGAAAGAGGAATGTCGGCGACGGCTGCACCGCCGAAGAACTTCGCCTTGAACAGCGGATCAGCGAACGATGATCCGAGCAGGGAGGAGGAGGGATCCATGTATACGGGGAAGGAGACGAAGACGAGCGCCCATCCCACGAGAGTGGCGCTGACCTGGTTGGCTCCGTAGCCGCCGAAGGCCATGCGTCCTATGCCTATGGCCGCTGCGGCTCCGATGACGACGATCCACCAGGGAGCCGATGCGGGCAGAAGAAAGGCCAGCATGAGACCGGTGATGGCGGCGGTTCCGTTGTCCTGACTGAGCTTCTGCTTCATGAGCGTCTGACAGACGGCTTCGGTGATCATGGCGGTCAGCACGGCCAGAGCCATGACGCGCATGGCGGAAACGCCCCAGTGTGCGAGAGCAAGGACGGCGGCCGGGGCGAGCGCTGCAAGCGTGTGGAGACTGTTTTTACGTATGGTGCGCCCGCAGTGCCAGAACGGGGGCGTACTGATGGCAAGAAGAATATCGTTGTTGCTGGAATTGCTCATGTCGGTTCTCGCTGATGTGCTCACAGGGTGGGCGGTGGACAGTTAGTTTCTGCCGACAGGTTCGATGGGCGTGAGACGGGAAAGACGTTCCTCTTCCTCAAGCTTCTTGACGGCAAGGCGTATGTACTGGAGCACGGGGCGGCGCGCGATGCACACATAGCCGCAGAGTCCGCAGTCGATGCAGAGGCGGAAGTTTTCCTTCCGTGACATATCATATTTGCCGAATTCCGCGTAACGACTCAGCATGCGCGGATCGATGCGAGTGGGACAGACCTGAATACAGGCTCCGCAGTTGATGCAGGGACTGTTGCCTTCGATGGGCGGCACTTCGCCGGCATTGACAACGAAGAAGCCGTAGGCTCCCTTGGTAATGCTGCGGTCCAGCCTGTCGAGGCTTTCTCCGCGCAGCGGACCTCCGCGCAGGATGGTGTCGCCGCTTTTCAGACGTATGCCGGAGAATTCCAGAAGTTCGCCCACAAGACTGCCGTTCTTCACAATGTAGTTTGCCCAGTCCGTGGCCGTGCCGATGGTGATGACGGTTTCCGTGAGGGGCAGTCCCGTGACGCCCGTACGTCCGAGACTCCAGACATTGTGCAGTCCCACGGCTGCCACATCCGGCGGAGCCTCCTCCCCGGTGATTTCCTTGATGAGAAGTTCGTTCACGCTGTTAGGATACATGGGTTTCACATGGACGATCTTCATGCCGGCAAGACGCGTGTCGCAGCCTTCGGGGACAGCCAGCAGGATTTCATCGGCACGGTGCAGACGACGTAGCAGCTCCAGCCCCATGCGCATCTCTTCGGACTGTTCGGCAAGCATGGGTTCGGCCCAGCGCACGCCCGGTTCGGGGTTGAGTCCGTTGACGATGAGAGTCTTCGTCCGCTGGCCCAGAGAGCGGGTGTTCACGCCCATTTTCTTGACGGCAAGAGCAAGCTCCTCGCCTTCAGCCCCAATTTTGATGAGATCGATCGGTTCCGGAGCATCCTGAAAGGCGTCGGGTTCAAAACTTTCTGAGTCGACGGCGTCCACGAAGATGCTTCGGGCATTGATTTCGGTAATCACGCCATGGATGGGTGCGTGCAGATCACCCTTTTCCGGGGAGGGATGCTCGGCAAGAAGCATGCCGGGACGCACCGGAGTCTTCTTCTTCACGCCCGGCAGTATGGTGAATCCTTCTCTGTTGAGCCGTACGCGTCGGGGAGCCGGTCCGGCTCCGAAGGGGCGGTGTTCGTTGTAGACAAGGCAAAAACGCGGATCTTTTATGATGTTGAAATATTGCTTCATCGTTTTTTCCGTCGCTATTTCGTGTGACATTGCGCGCAGTTGTCCACAGGACCACCCTGCTTTTCATGACAGCCTATGCACAGGCCGTGGTAGGCGGACATGGAAGAGGGAACGAGTCTTGAAGGTTCCGCATCGTGGCAGGAGGAACAGGCGACAAGAGCGTCCGCGGGCAGTCTGCCGTTCTTTGCCTGATCGCGGGAAGGCGTCAGGTTATGGCAGAGGACGCATGTGCTCATGTCGTTGCCGAGAGCTTCTTCATGGCAGCTTGAGCAGCGGGTATGAACCGCATTCTTCAGAGAGAGAATCGGTCCCATGTCTTGCTTTGGATCGTGGCAGTTCGCGCAGTTCTGCGGCGTGGTCTCGATCTGAGGACCGTGATGGCAGCTCGTGCACTCCAGATTCATCTGACGCGAGTGCAGAGAGTGGCCCCAGTTCTTCGTGCTCATGGTGGTGTGATGGCAGGAAGCGCATGTGGAGGGATCCATGGTGTAGGAATGCCCGCGGAAGGATGCATCAAATTCCAGTCCATCCAGCAGATCCTCCGAATCCACCTCCAGGAAATGGCGGCCCGTTGCAATGAACA
>USNI01000180.1 GCA_900555975.1 uncultured Desulfovibrio sp.
TGTTCCGGCCCTCGCGGCGCGCCGCGCTCCGTATCCCTCCGGAGGCGGTGCGGCACGTTCCCAGCTGTCCGTGACCGCATCGCAGGCGCGGTGTTCAGAAGTCCGCCGGACAGGCGGACGGATCCATCATCTTCAAGGAGTCATCATTCATGGATTCCCGTCAGAAACGTATTGCCGGTGATCTGCTTTCCATCAGGGCGGTGTTCTTCCGTCCCGACGAGCCCTTCATCTGGGCAAGCGGCATCAAGAGTCCCGTGTACTGCGACAACCGTCTCACCCTGACCGCGCCCGAGGTGCGCAACGACGTGGAAAACGCCCTTGCCGACGTCGTGCGCGAGCAGTACCCCGACTGCGAGGTGCTCATGGGCACGAGTACCGCCGGCATCGCCCATGCGGCCATCGTGGGACACATCATGGGACTGCCCATGGGCTATGTCCGTTCCAGCGCCAAGGATCACGGCCGCGGCAATCAGATCGAGGGCCGTCTGGAACCCGGTCAGAAGGTCGTGGTCATCGAGGATCTTATCTCCACGGCCGGCAGCGTGCTTGAAGTGGTCAAGGTCCTGCGCGACGCCGGCGCCGACGTGCTCGGCGTGGCCAGCATCTTCACCTACGGCATGAAGAAGGGTCTCGATCGTCTGGCCGAGGCGGGCGTGAAGAACGTGAGCCTCACCAACTTCGACACCATCGCCGAAGTGGCTGCGGAAAGCGGCTACATCCGCAGAGAGGACGTGGCCCGTCTCATCGCCTTCCGCGACAATCCTTCCGACGAAAGCTGGATCGGAGCGTAGCATGGAAAGTCTGATCGACATCCGCGATCTTTCGACGCAGGGCATCGACAAGCTCCTCGCCACGGCTCTGGACATCATTGCCGATCCCGCGAAGTACGCGCAGAAGTGCCGCGGCAAAAAGCTGGCCACGCTGTTCTTTGAACCTTCCACGCGTACCCGTCTCAGCTTCGAGGCCGCCATGTACGAGCTTGGCGGCAGCGTTCTCGGCTTCTCCGAAGCGCAGAGCTCCTCCGCCTCCAAGGGCGAGAGCGTGGCTGATACCGTGCGCGTGGTCAGCTGCTATGCCGACATCATCGCCATGCGTCATCCCAAGGAAGGCGCGCCGCTCGTGGCCGCCATGAACGCCACCGTGCCCGTGATCAACGCCGGCGACGGCGGACACAACCATCCCACGCAGACGCTTGCCGACCTGCTCACCATCTGGCGCGAGAAAGGCAGACTGAACGATCTTGTCATCGGTCTGTGCGGCGATCTCAAGTTCGGCCGCACCGTGCATTCGCTCATTGCCGCCATGTCCCGCTACGGCAACGTGAAGTTCGTGCTCATCTCGCCCGAGGAACTGCGTCTGCCCGGCTACATCCGCAAGGACGTGATGGAAAGAAACGGCATCGCCTACGAGGAGACCACCGATCTTGCGGCGGCCATGCCCGGTCTCGACGTTCTGTACATGACCCGCGTGCAGAAGGAACGCTTCTTCAACGAGGCCGATTACATACGCCTCAAGGACAGCTACGTGCTCACGCCGGACAAGCTGAAGAACGCCGGAGAGCATATGTGCATCATGCATCCGCTGCCCCGCGTGAACGAGATCTCCGTTGCCGTGGACAGGGATCCGAGAGCCGCCTACTTCCGGCAGGTGCTCAACGGCAAATACATGCGCATGGCGCTCATCATGAAACTGCTGGGGGTGAACTAGCATGGTCATCGACGCGATTTCCAACGGCATCGTTCTTGACCACATCCGAGCGGGCCTCAGCATGGAGCTGTACCGCATTCTCAATCTGGACAAGCTCCAGTGTTCCGTGGCCGTGCTCAAGAACGTGACCAGCAGGAAGATGGGCCGCAAGGACATCATCAAGATCGACTCCCCTATGGAGGTAGATCTGGATGTGCTGGGCTATATCGACCCCAACATCACCGTCAACATCATCCGCAACGGCGTGCGGGTGGAAAAGAAGCATCTGGAGCTTCCGAAAAAGCTGGTGAATGTCATCCACTGCAAAACCCCCCGCTGCATCCCCGTAGCAGAGCCCCAGCTGGACGCCATATTCCTGCTGAGCGATCCCGCCACTCACACCTATCGCTGCGCCTACTGCGAGACCGCAAAGGACAAGAAGTTCTGATTCCCCGTGACGGCACTGCCCGTTCAGACTGCGTGGACATCCAGTTTTTTCCCCTCCGGCAGGGCCGTATATACGGATTCTGCATTGCAGGAAAGTTTTCCTGCAATGCAGAATTTTTTTTGCAATTTCTGTTGCGTTTTGGAGGAAAATGGCGTATACTGCGGCCCGGATTTCAGAAAACGGAGGCACTCCTATGAAGCATCATCCCTCTTGGACCGCTCTGCGCAGCTACGCGATCACAGCCGGTCTGGCCTGTCTGATGGGCGTCAGCTATGAGCTGTTTGTCTTTCCCAACGCCTTCGCCCCGGCGGGCATCAACGGCCTGGCCACCATGCTGCAATACCTGCTGCACGTCAATATCGGCTACCTCTCCCTGCTCATCAACCTGCCGCTGGTCCTGCTGGCCTGGAAAAAAGTCGACCGGGACTTCGCCCGCAAAACACTGGTGTTCGTGCTGGTGTTCTCCGCCGTCACGCTGGTGCTGGGCCAGATGGACCTAAGCGCCATCGCCTATGACTCCGGCTCCTCCGCCATCCTGGGGCCTGTGGCGGCCGGTGTGGTCAGCGGCGCTGTGTACGGCTGGGTGATCCGGCAGAACGGCTCCACCGGCGGAACGGACATCGTAGCCGCCTGGGTGCGGAAAAAGCACCCGGAGGCCAGCCTGGTCTGGCTGATCTTCAGCCTCAATGCCGCGGTGGCGGTGTTGTCCTTCTTCGTCTACGGCTGCCAGTTCGAGCCGGTGATCCTGTGCCTGATCTACTGCTATCTCAGCTCCAGCATCAGCGACACCATTTTGAAGGGCGGCAAATCCGCCATGAAATTCGAGGTGGTCACCCGGCAGCCGGAGGAGCTCTCCCGGCAGCTCATGCAGCAGCTGCGCCACGGTGTCACTGTGCTCCAGGCGGAGGGAATGTACTCGGAGACTCCCCGTTCCCTGCTGATCTGCGTGGTGAACCGCCATCAGGTGGTTCGGTTCCAGGAGATTCTGGCCCGCTTCCCGGATACCTTCGCCTGCGTCTCCAGTGTCAATGAGACCTGGGGGAATTTCAAACACGTGGCATAGAAAAACCGGCGGAGGCCGTACAGCCTCC
>USNI01000181.1 GCA_900555975.1 uncultured Desulfovibrio sp.
TGCAGGGATCCACGCCGCAGCGGTAATCCTCCTCAAGGCCGGCGGGAATCCCGGAGTCCTGAACCGCCGGAGTCTTTCTGACCGACGTCCTTTTTCCCTTCCGACGGGAAAAAAGCACAAGCACACATACCACTGCCACCAGACACAGTACAAAGACCGGCAATGAACCTGAACCCGACACTGCTTCCACGAA
Source organism: uncultured Desulfovibrio sp. (assembly GCA_900555975.1). GTDB lineage: Bacteria > Desulfobacterota > Desulfovibrionia > Desulfovibrionales > Desulfovibrionaceae > Mailhella. The sequence continues at coordinate 194 of USNI01000181.1, forward strand.
AACGCTCCTGAAATCGATCCGCCGCGCGGATCGTCTGATGCGCTGAGAGCACGGAAAAAAAACCGGAAATCCGGAAATCCGGCTTTCCGGTCACAGCCTGCTATTCGAAACGGCTCACACGGGTGATGACGACCATGTCCACGGGCACGGCCTCATGTTCTCCCTGGGGCTTGACCTTGAGTTTCGCGATCTTGTCCACGACGTCCATGCCGTCCTCCACGCATCCGAACACGCAGTAGCCGTAGCCTTCCGGCGTGTCGTCCCTGTGATCAAGCTCCTCGTTGTCCACTACGTTGATGAAGAACTGCGCCGCGGCGGAATGCGGCTCGGATGTACGGGCCATGGCCAGCGTGCCGCGCTTGTTGGAAAGTCCGTTGCCGGCCTCGTTGATCACGGGCTCATGCGTGGGCTTCTCGTCCATGCGCACGCCGAGGCCGCCGCCCTGGATCATGAAATCCTTGATGACGCGGTGGAAAATGGTGTTGCTGTAGAAATCCTCGTCGACATAGCGCAGAAAGTTCGCCACCGTGGCGGGAGCCTTGTCTTCAAAAAGTTCCAGCAGGATGTCGCCGGAGGAAGTTTCCATGAGAATAAGGGGATTGCTCATCATCATCTCCACAAAGGTAATTTTTTCTTTTGTGACGCAAAAAGGGGGAAAAGGCAAGGCAAAGCGTCGAGCTCATACCGGCTCTTCCATGAAGGCGCGGACCTCTTCCATGCTTCCGCAGTGATGCAGCGCCATCATGAGTCGTACCGTGAGCGTTTCCACGGTCTTGTCGCCGCCGGAAACAGCCCCGAGTCTGGCGGCAAGCACGCCTATGGGATAGCGGGAAAGATCCACGCCGTCGAACACGCACTGGGAAGCGCACACGATTACCACGCCCTTTTCCGAGGCGCGGCGTATGGACGGCAGAAAACTGCCACGGCTGTCGTTGGGAACGCCCCCCGCGCCGAAGCCCTCGATGATCACCCCCCGGTATCCGGCATCGACCAGCATGTCCAGAAGCGCTGGAGACGTTCCGGGGACGAGCTTGAGCACGCATACCCGGCGTTCCAGACCGGTCACCAGCTCAAAGGCGCCGGATGGCTGCGGACGCCGTTCCTTCCACAGCACGCCCTGCGGCGTGATTCTGGCCAGCGGAGCGTTCACGCTGGCATAGGCGGCAAAGCTCTCGGTGTGCATCTTCTTGGCCCGGCCGCCGTCGATGACGTCGCCGTGAAAGACCACGAACACGCCGGGAACCCCTTCGCAGGCCACGGAGAAGGCGTCCCTGAGATTGCGCGGACCGTCGGAACCGGCAACGCCGAGCGGCAGCTGCGATCCGGTGATGATGACGGGTCTTGCAAGATGCTTCAGCATCTGATGAAGCGCCGCGGACGTGTAGGCCAGCGTGTCCGTGCCGTGCGTGATCACGAAACCGTCGTAGCAGTCGTGCGCCTCCGCCACGGCGCGGGCCATGCATTCCCAGTCCTCGGGCTGAAGGTTGCTGCTGTCGAGATTCATGAGCTCCCTCACGTCCACCTCGCAGGGAATACCCCCCTCGCCCAGCCGTTCGAGCATGGCCTTTCCCGACAGACGGGGAACCAGTCCGTCTTCCGAGGGTTCACAGGCGATGGTGCCGCCCGTGGCCAGCATGAGTATCCTTTTCATTGAGACTCCTTCTCTTCCGAAACAAGCTCGCTGGCGCCGTCCGTCGCCTCGCGCAGCGCCTCGCCGCAGGCCTGCACGAGATCCTCCGGCATCTCCAGCGTAAAAAGCGCCCGCTGTCCGAAATCCTCATCGGCGATGCGCGCCTGAAAACGCGGAAGCAGACGATGAAAACGGTCGGCATGGGCATAGTCCACCTCCGCAAGAACCCGGACAAGCACCTTTTTCTCCGTCACCGGCAGAAGCGTCAGCGCCTGCTTCACCCCGTTCTGATACGCGCGGGTAAGCCCTCCCGTTCCCAGCTTGATGCCGCCGAAATATCGCGTGGTCACGGCCGCAAGCTCCCCCACGCCGCCGTAGAGAAGCTGCGTCAGCATGGGTCTGCCCGCCGTGCCGTGCGGCTCGCCGTCGTCGCTCTGCCCGACCTGCGCCGTGTCTCCGGGCCGTCCGACGGCATACGCCCAGCAGTGATGCCTCGCGTCGGGAAACTCACGACGCACGCATTCCACAAGGGCAAGCGCCCTTTCCCGGCTGTCCGCCCGGGCCAGAGTCGTGATGAAGCGGCTGCGCCGTATCTCCTCCTCAAAGCGCACCCAGCACGCTCCCTCCTGACCCGAGCGCAGGGAGTCCGCTCCCCCGAACAGCGGAAGATCCGGCACCATATAGGATGACGAGGCCATAAAATCCTTTTATTTCAATATGTTAAATGATGACATCGAAAACTTTTCCCCTCCTGAAAAAAAACACTTTACAAAAGGAGAAAGCTGTCATAAATAAGAATCATTCCTGTTACGGAATATTCATCAAGCAAAACAACAACGTCAACGTTTTTTCGCACAAGGAGTCCTTATGAGCAAGACCTACGACAATCTGATGGAAGCCTTCGCCGGCGAATCCCAGGCCAACCGCAAGTACCTCGCCTTTGCCGCTCAGGCCGAAAAGGAAGGCTGCAAGCAGGCCGCCAAGCTGTTCCGCGCTGCCGCCGAAGCGGAAACCATCCATGCGCTGGCTCACTTCCGCAACGCCAAGGAAGTGAAGAGCACCGCGGAAAACATTCAGGCCGCCATTGCCGGCGAAACCCATGAATGCGTGAACATGTATCCCGGCATGATCCTCGACGCGAGAAACGAAGAGGAAATGGCCGTGGCCAAGTACCTCGACATGGTCTGCAAGGTGGAAGGCGTGCACGCCGAACTCTACAAGGACGTGGCGACCGATCCCAGCACCGACGCCGAAGACTACTACATCTGCCCTGTCTGCGGCTTCATCAGCAAGGGCAAATTCGAAGGCAAGTGCCCCGTCTGCGGCGCTTCCGGCGACAAGTTCTACACCGTGAAGTAACTTCTCCCTCGACGACTCCGCCGTCGTCGGACCTTCGG
>USNI01000182.1 GCA_900555975.1 uncultured Desulfovibrio sp.
CAAAGGGGCAGTGCTGACATGGAACATCCTTGCTTGAAACATGACGCCTGCGGCGCCGTTTGACGGCGTTATGCATAGCAGGCGAAGGGGCATCATGGCAAGGAGCCCCGCTCCCCCTCACCGAAGCTCATGACGGGAGGCTCGTGCCAGCACCACCGCATCCACACGCGCGGCTCCCGCAGCAAGAAGACAGCGTGCGGCTCTGTCGAGCGTCGCACCCGTGGTGCATACGTCATCGACGAGCAGGACATGAAGACCGTCGGCCCGGCATGCCGCCTCAAAAGGCTGCTTCAGACTCTGCCGCTGTTCGCGGTTCAATGCCTCCTGAGGCATCAGAACACGGCTCTTGACGATCATGTCCGTACGAACGGGCACGCCGAGAAGCCTTGCCGCCGGCCGGACGAGTTCCCGACACTGATTGAACCCCCGCTCATGCAGTCTTTTCGCGTCAAGCGGCATGGGAACGATCACATCTGGCAACGAGGAAATCTCATAATGTTCCAGACAGATGGCGGTCAGAAGACGTCCCAGCACATCCATCACCGCCAGAGAACCGCCGAACTTGGCGCGCAGGACAAGCTCGCGCAGCCTGCCTCCGTATATGCCGAAAAACATGAAATCCTGCCATGGAGGCAGCTTTTCAAGACAGCGGCCGCACGGCATGCACGGCGCATCCTCAAGAGCTGAAGGCTCTCCGCAGTACGGACAGAAGCCCGCCGTCCTCCGACGAAGCTCACGACGACAATCCGGACAGACGAAATCCCGCAGCACGCCGTCCACGTCAGGGAGACGTCCGGAAAATGCCGGCTCTTCCCTTTCGAACGGCTCGCGACACACCACGCATCGCCGCTCCAGAAGACCTGTCGCACGCAGCAGCCTTTCCGCCCCGCGCATCCACGCCGCCATGTTCCTGTCAGACGACACGGATCACGATTCCTTCCGTCCTTCAAGAGCACGGGCAAACGCACGTACCCTGTCCTGCGCCCCGGCATCCCGCGCAAGATCCTGCGGACCGTCCAGTCCGTACAGACACAGCGGTTCCGTCCATGCAAGACCAAGCGCCAACGCCATGTAGCGAAGCGTCCGTTCCGCGCCCTCAAAGAGCTTCACTCCGCGCGGCCGGGCGCCATAGAGTACGGCCGTCAGCACTTGTCCTGCGCCGGGCTTGTCTTCGCCGAACCAGAACCGCTGGGAGCGGTCCACCCAAGCCTTGGCCTGAGCCGGGAGATGGTAGAAATACACAGGAGAGATGATGACCCCGATTCCGGCCCTGCAAAGTTCCCGGAACAGCAGCCTTGCTCCGTCCCCCGGCCCGTCGAGCTGGCATTCGCCCGGATGATCCGAACAGTACCCGCAGGAAATGCACGGTCGTACCTTCTCATCGACAATGCGTCTCGTCAGCACTTGCCCGGACAGCGACGAGGCGAGCAGCCGGGCGATCAGATCGCCGTTGCCGCCTTTTCTCGGACTGCACGAGGCAAGAAAAACGGAAGATGCCATTTTTTCTCCAAAGGAGAAGCTCATCCCTGCGCGCGGCAGAAATCGTTGTGCACGGCTTCATACCCGACGCTGGTTTCCGGCCCGTGACCGGGAAGGACCATCACGTTTCCGGGCAGAGTGTAGATGTTTTCCCTGATGGAACGCATGAGTTTCTCTGCATTTCCGCCCGGAAGATCGGACCGACCCACGGAACGGAAAAAGAGCAGATCCCCTGTAATCACCAGTCCGAGTTCGGCAAAATAGTAGCACAGACTGCCCTCGGAGTGACCGGGAGTATGGATGACCCGGCAGGAAAGACTCCCCCATGTCACGTCGCCCGGAGCAAGGATCCGAGCCTCAAAGGGTTTCAGGTTCATGCCGAAGCACATCCCCTTGCACAGAAGAAGGGAACGCTCCTGCCAGTCCTGTTCGCCGACAAAGGGAACAATGCCCGTGGCCGCGGCAAGATCGGCACAGCCGATGCAGTGATCGCAGTGCAGATGCGTGAGTGCCACGGCACGAAGCTCAAGATGATTGCCGGCAAGGTTCTTCAATACGAGATCGGTGTCGTCCGAGGGATCGAATACCACGGCATCTCTGCCGTTGTGGACGATATAGCAGTTCGCTTCCAGCGGGCCGAAGGGAAGAGTGATGACGGGCATGAAAGTCTCCTGAAAAAATACCGTTCTGATCTGTTCCGGTGTATCTTTTTTAGGGCCGCTCCGCAATGACAGAGTCTCTCCGTCTGTTCCGGACAGTCACGTTGCATGCGTCCCCGCCCGTTCTTTCCGCAGTCCGAAAGCAGCTCGTCATCATCGTCACAAGAAAACGATGCAGGATTGACGCACTTTTTTCAAAGGGTATGATGATACGTCCATATCATCGGGGGGAGAATCTTCATGATCACCGCAATGTTTCTCTACTGCGCTCTCGGTGCGGTCGCCGGTCTTCTGGCCGGACTTCTCGGCATAGGCGGCGGCGCCGTGGTGGTGCCCATGCTCGTCTTTGCGTTCCAGTGGCTGAACATCCCGCAGGATGTCGCCATGCACATGGCCATAGGCACGTCTCTTGGCAGCATCATGTTCACGGCGGTCTCCAGCGCTCTTGCGCATCACAGACACGGCAGCGTGGACTGGAACGTCTTCCGCGGCATTGCCCTCGGCATTCTCGTCGGCACCTACGGAGGATCCTTCATCGCCGCGCGCATTCCGGCCCGTTATCTTCAGATGTTCTTCGTGGTCTTTCTGTACTATGTGGCCACCAACATGCTTCTGAACAAGAAACCGGCCGCCAGCCGCACGCTGCCAGGATTTGCCGGAATGACGGGAGCCGGACTCTTCATCGGAGCCATATCCAGCCTTGTGGGCATAGGCGGCGGCACGCTCTCCGTTCCCTTCCTCGTCTGGCACAACGTGGACATGCGCCGGGCCGTGGGAACGTCTGCCGCCATAGGCTTTCCCATTGCCTTCGCAGGCTGCATCGGCTTCATATGCAACGGATGGAACACGCCGGGCCTGCCTGAATACTCGCTGGGATTCGTCTATCTTCCCGCTCTTGCCGGCATCGTGGCGATCAGCATGCTCACCGCTCCTCTCGGGGCAGGCATAGCCCACAAGCTTCCCGTTCCGAAGCTCAAAAAATTCTTTGCCTGTTTTCTGTACGTCATTGCGACCAAGATGCTGCTGGACGTCCTGTAAGGCCGTGATGCGCAGCATGGAATAATGGAAGGG
>USNI01000183.1 GCA_900555975.1 uncultured Desulfovibrio sp.
CCCCCCGCCGAGCCTGCGGCAGATTTCCCCCACGTCCACGAGGGGAGAATGGGAGCGTCCCACGACCTGCACCTTGTCCTCCATGGAGGCGATGGCGAAAAGAACCTGACACTCCTCGATTTCCATGATGCGCGGGGCAAGGGTGGCGAAGTCGTCGAGAAAGGTCTCGCTCTGCATGGAGGATATGGCCATGACCACGCCGCCGATGTCGCGGGCCTCGGTGTTTTCGAGCATGGCCGACAGCGCCTTGAGCTGCTCGCGGCCCATCACGCGCGTGATGAGACGGCTCACCACCGCAAGATCCGCACCGCACGAGAAAAGCCATGCCGCCGAATCAAAGTCGGTCTGCGTGGTGGAACTGTACAGCAGCGAGCCGGTATCGCCGTAGATGCCCGCCTCAAGCGCGGTGGCCGTCTCGCACGTCACGGAAAGCTGCCGGTTCCGTATCTCCTCCGCGATGACCGCGCTCGCCGAACCGGCCTTCTCCACGCGGAACAGGGAGGCGTTCAGCCTGTCCTGCCCCTCGTCGTCGCTGAGCGCGTGATGATCCCATACATGAATGTCGGGAGACTCCCGCTCCAGCAGCTTCTTCACGTGCGGCACGCGGCCGGCAAGATGCGTGTCCACCACCACGAGTCGCGACACGTCCATGGTTTCCAGCTCGCGCGCCGTCACGCAGGGAAACAGCGGCTCCACCACTTCGTCATAGAAGTCCTGCACCTGACGCTCCTGACTGCCGGGAAAGAACAGGACGGCCTCGGGATACAGGACAAGCGCACCGACAAGCGCGCCCAGAGCGTCGTTGTCGGCATTGGCATGGCAGGTGATGACGGTTCCATTCATCGGATGATCCTTGTCATGGTTTCCTCCCGCGGGAGGGATGCGGCTCGGACGGCCGCGGTACGTCATGCGTCGCCGGCGTCGCCGGAGGAAGCGGCACTGCGTTCGCCGTCCTCTCCGCGCAGGGCGTTGTTGCGCGGATGACAGCGTCGATACACGTCTTCCAGCACGTCGGAACGCACATGAGTATAAAGCTCCGTGGCCGCAATGTCACTGTGTCCGAGCAGAATCTGCACGGTGCGCAGGTCCGCTCCGCCCTCCAGAAGATGCGTGGCAAAGGTGTGCCGCATGGTATGGGGCGAAATGTCGCGTCCGATGTGCGCCGCCAGCGCGTATTTCCGGATGAGCTTCCACACCGCCTGACGCGTGAGTCCCCTGCCCGACCGGTTCAGAAACACCCTGCTGTCCTGCGGCGAGAAATCCGGCCGGACCACGCTCAGATACTCCTCCATCACCGACACCGCCCGCGCATGCATGGGCACAAGTCGCTCCTTGCGTCCCTTGCCGAACACACGCACCACCCCGCGCTGAAGATCGAGATCCAGAGGCCGCAGCGTCACCAGCTCCGAAACCCGCAGACCGGAGGCATACATCAGCTCCAGCATGGCGCGGTCGCGCCGGCCGAGACGACTGTGCCCGTCCGGAGCCTGAAGAAGCCGCATCACTTCGTCGCGGCTCAGCACGTTGGGCAGCACCCGCGGCAGCTTCGGCCCGTCCAGCAGCTCCGCAGGATTGCTCTCCATGACGCCCTGATCCGCGCACCATCCGAAAAATCCCCGCAGACAGGAAAGACGACGCGCCAGCGTGCGTCTGCCGTCCCCGCGCCTGCGCAGCCACACCACGAAAAGAAGAAGCTGCTCGTCGTCCAGTCCGGAAAGCGCCTGACGCGCCGTCAGCTTCTCTTCCCCGCTCTCCTCCAGAAACGACGCCAGAGAGGCAATGTCCTGACGATAGGATTCCACCGTCATGGGAGAAAGCCCCCGCACCGCCAGAAGCTCGTCCAGCCAGCGCTCGCCCAGCGCGCGGAGACTGTCCGAAGGCGCATTGCGCGCGGCACGGAACGCCGTGACGTGCTCCTTTTCCGACGCCGCGCTCTCCCCCGCTCCGTCGATCACCGCCTGCGCCTCCAGAACCGCGGAACGCTCCTCCGGAACGCGCCCTCCGTCCGCTTCCTGCCGCTTCCGGGGCCGGCCACGTCCGCGCTTCACGGGCGCAGACCACGGCGTCAGTCCCTCTTCCGCACCCATTCCCGGGTTCTGTTCCGACATGCCGCTCCTCCTTGTCCCTTCTTCCGGATCCCTTCCGTGCAGCAAAAAATCCCCCTCAGGTTAACGGCCGCGACAGGCAGCGTCAACGGCCGCGTCGTCCCCCCGCCCCTTTTCCCTCTGCCCCGCTCCGTCGTTCCGCCCTTCCTGTCCCCTTCGTCACCTGTGACGAAACTCTCTCCGAAGCAATTTTGCAATTCTCCTCCCCTTGCCTTTACACCGCTATGCCGCTATGGTTGGGAACGCAAAATCCCTGCCTTCCGGCATGACTCTGTATCCTTACCAGGTGTGCGATTTGCCGACGATGAAAAAATATCTTCCGATTCTTGGGAAAATTCTCGTAATTCTCATCTGTGCGCTGGCATGCTGGCTTCTCTACGACAAGCTCAAGCGCTACAGCATGGAAGATATCCTCGACAGCATTTTCCACATCCGGAAACGACAGCTCGTTCTCGCCGTTCTGCTCGTCATCCTCAACTACACCATCCTCGTGGGCTACGACTGGCTCGCCGTCAAGGCCATACACCGCAAGCTCCCCTTCTCGAGAATCTGTCTCGTCTCCTTCGCCGGCTCCGCCATCAGCTACAATCTCGGTGCCCTGCTCGGCGGCACCACCGTCCGCTACCGACTCTACAGCGCATGGGGCTTCCATCCCATCGACGTCGTGAGACTCGTTCTCATGCTCGCCGTCACCTTCTGGATCGGCGCCCTCGGCCTCGCCGGCGGCGTCCTGTTCTTCGCCGACGTCCACATTCCCCCGGAACTCGGCATCGATCAGTCCCAGGTGGACACCCTCGGCGCCGTGCTGCTCGGTCTGTGCGTCCTCTACCTTCTGGTCTGCTGGTGGGCCAAAGGCCGCGCCGTGCACATCTTCAAAAAGGAATTCGCCCTTCCCACCCTCCCCATAGCCCTCGCTCAGACCGCCGTCGCCTGCGCCGATCTGCTCGTCGCCGCCGCCTGCCTCTTCGTGCTGCTGCCACCGCACAGCGCCATCTCCTTCGCCGATTTTCTCCCCAACTACCTGCTCGCACAGGTGGCCGCCGTCCTCACCCATGTCCCCGGCGGCGTCGGCGTGCTCGAACTCATCCTCA
>USNI01000184.1 GCA_900555975.1 uncultured Desulfovibrio sp.
AATATTGCGTATGCGACCGTGAAGAAGTTCTATCATTTCAGCCGTGAGCAGCCAGCCTTCGCCGGTCTGCTGTCCCAGTGACACCACGCCGTTCACCTGTTCGCGCAGCTTGCGGAACGGAAGCGGGGGCGTGAATCTCCTGCTTCGTGCCAGCACGAACCTGAGCGGCAGCCGCAGCGTCAGAAGCGTGCGCAGAAGCAGGTTGCTCACCGTTGCGCGCCGCATGCTGCCGTTGTGGTGCTGCCAACGATACACTTCATCATATAATCCGTACAGAATAAAATCGGTGAAGTCGGGCATGACGGCTTCGCCGCCTTCGGCCTCGACGACCTTGACCGCGTTGTTGTTGGCGTCGGGATGATACTTCAAAAGGATCTCGCCCACAAGTCCGACTCTCGGCCTCCGCGGCTCATCCCTGAGAGGCAGGGCGTCGAAGGCCTTCACGAGCTCGCCGAGATGCCGGTAGGTGCGGCGCAGGGCGCCGTCGCGTATATCCTGATCAAGAACGTCGGCCCACTGATCGGCAAGAGCTTCCGCGCTGCCCAGGATGCTTTCGTAGGGACGGGTCCGGTACAGAAGGCGCATGAGAGTGTCGCCGCACAGAAGAGCCTGAACGCCGCGCAGAAGCATGCGGCCGGTGACCCGGAAGCCGGGATTGCGTCCCATTCCCGCGAGATTGAACGAAATGACCGGGATGTCGGTCAGACCGCATTCTCTGAGAGCCTTGTAGAGGAAGCCTATGTAGTTGGTGGCACGACATCCGCCGCCGGTCTGGGAAAGAATGAGCGCGATGCGGTGCCTGTCGTACTTGCCGCTCTGGATGGCATGCAGAAGCTGACCTATCACCGTGATGGCCGGATAGCAGGCATCGTTGTTCACATGGCGCAGACCTTCCTCCACGGCGTCGCGGGAAACGGAAGGCAGAAGTTCCGCCTTGTAGCCGCAGCCCTTGAGCATGGAGGGCAGGAACTGGAAATGGATGGGAGACATCTGCGGAATGAGAATGGTGTGCGTCTCCCTCATGTCCTCCGTGAAGTTCGGGGGCGTCCAGTCGTCTTCCTCCACGGGCGCCATGGGCAGCACCGTGGCGAATTCCGGCATGACGCCGGCAGCCCTGTGATTTCTGCGTTCCTTCATGGTCGCCAGCAGGGAACGGACGCGGATGCGCGCCGCACCGAGGTTTGCCCCCTCGTCGATCTTGATCTGGGTATAGAGTCTGCCGGAGGCGGCAAGGATCTCCTCGACCTGATCGGCGGTTACGGCGTCGAGACCGCAGCCGAACGAGACGAGCTGGACAAGGGACACCTGATCCGACTGGGCGGCATAGGCGGCCGCACGGTACAGTCTGGCATGGAAGGTCCACTGGTCGACCACTCTCAGTCTGCCGGGATCGGGCATGAGATGCGCTACGGAATCCTCCGTGAGCACGGCCAGACCGGAAGCCGTGATGAGATCGGGAATGCCGTGATGGACTTCCGGATCCACATGATAGGGATGACCGGCCAGAATGATGCCCATCTTTCCGGTTTTCTTGAGGAAATCAAGAACTTCGCGTCCTTTTTCCTTCAAGTCGTCCTTGAACTTTTTTTCTTCCTTGAACGCGGCTTCAAGCGCCTCCTGCAGCTCGGAACGGGGAATGGAGCGGAACAGGTCAAGCTGGAGAAGCATGCTGAGCAGTCCGTCAAGTTCCACCGGCAGGAAGGGGCAGATGAGTTCCACGCCCTGTTCGCGGAGCTTTTCCACGTTGTTCTTCAGAAGTTCCGGATAGCCTCCCACCACGGGACAGTTGTAGCGGTTGTCCTGCGTGAGAAATTCCTTGCGCTCGAAGGCGATGCAGGGATAGAAGATCCGGCTTACGCCCTTCTGGATGAGCTCCATGATGTGGCCGTGGCTGAGCTTGGCCGGATAGCATACCGTCTGGGACGGAATGGTGGACATGCCGTGGGCGTACATTTTTTTGGAAGATGCGGAGGAGAGCACCACGCGGAAACCCAGTTTCGTGAACAGGGTGAACCACATGGGATAATCCTCGTACATGTTCAGCACGCGGGGGATGCCGATGCTGCCGCGGGGCGCCTTGTCGGGAGGAAGCGGAACATAGTGGTCGAAGAGTCTCTTGTACTTGTAGTCGAAGAGATTGGGAAGACTCTTGTCGGAGGCGCTTTTGCCCGCGCCGCGTTCGCAGCGGTTGCCGGAGACGAAGCGGGAACCGTCGGAGAATCGGTTCACTGTCAGCAGACAGTGATTGGAGCAGCCCTTGCAGCGGGTTACGCTGCGTTCCGCATGGAAGGCGGCGAGTTCTTCGCGGGAAAGAATCGTGGATCCTTCGGGCGCGGCGTTTTCTTTGGCGATGAGGGCCGCGCCGAAGGCTCCCATGAGGCCGGCGATGTCCAGCCGCAGGACTTCACGTCCGAGACTGAGTTCAAGGGCGCGCAGCAGGGCGTCGTTCTTGAATGATCCGCCCTGGGCGATGACGTATTCGCCGAGTTCCTCGGGGCTGGAAATCTTGATGACCTTGTAGAGCGCGTTCTTGACGACGGAATAGGAGAGTCCCGCAGCGATGTCGCCCACGGAACGGCCTTCCTTCTGGGCCTGTTTGACGCGCGAGTTCATGAACACGGTGCAGCGCGTACCGAGGTCCACGGGATTCTGGGCGTGCAGCGCCTCGTCGACGAAGGACGGAAGGTCCATGCCGAGCGACTTGGCAAAGGTCTCAATGAAGGAACCGCAGCCTGCGGAACAGGCTTCGTTGAGCTGGATGCGGTCCACCATGCCGTTCTTGACGTGAAGACACTTGATGTCCTGACCGCCGATGTCGAGCACGAAGGTGACCTTCGGCAGGAAGAACTGAGCTGCCTTGCAGTGGGCCAGCGTTTCCACCTCGTCTATGTCGGCATGCAGTCCCGCGCGCAGCAGACCGCCGCCGTAGCCGGTCACGCCGGCACCGGCGATGCGGACGTAGGGAGGGAGCACGGCATAGATGTCCCTGAGAATCTGAACGGCGGCTTCCAGAGGCCGTCCCTGACTGGGCGCATAGGACTGATGCAGGATGCGACCTCTGCCGTCCACGAGTACGGATTTGATGGTCGTCGAGCCGGCGTCGATGCCGAGATAGACCGGCGCGGGATCGTCGACGCTGCCGGGAAGATCGGCAAGTTCCGCTCTCTGGGCGCTGTGACCGTTGTGCCGTGCGCG
>USNI01000185.1 GCA_900555975.1 uncultured Desulfovibrio sp.
TGAGCTTACCGACGATCCGTTTTCCCTGGCCTTGCCGAACGGTCTTCTTCAGCTGGAAGGAACGCCTTCCGGTTCCGGAGAGTGGAATATGGGTCCGGCTCCGGGCAGCGCCGAGGCACTTGCTCTGGCGGAAATCCATACCAAGGAAGCCCTCTGTTCCGCTGGTGAAACCGTATGCATCACCTCGCCTTACGGGGTGAGACGCTCTTCCAGCCGTTCCCACAAGGGCATTGATATTCGTGCCCCTCTCGGATCTCCCATCATGGCCTTCCGCGGCGGCATCGTGCAGTGTGCCCAGTATCATCGCAGCTACGGCTACATGGTGGAAATCCAGCAGGATGACGGCATCGTCGCCCGTTATGCCCATATGAGCCAGATTCTGGTCCGCAAGGGCGACGTCGTCGAACCAGGACTCATGATCGGCCGAGTAGGTTCCACGGGGCGTTCCACCGGTCCGCATCTTCATTTTGAACTGCTGCGGGACAACAATCCCATGAATCCCATGATGTTTCTGCCCTCCCCCAAGCAGGTGGTGACCAAGGGAACGGAAGCTGATGCCGCTGCAGCCCGTCAGGCACTCTCCAAGTCGGGAAAAAGTTCCAAAAAGACCGTGAAGAAGAGCAGTTCTTCCCGAAAGACGGCGGCAAAAACATCGACCAAAAAGAGTACCTCGACACGGACAAGCGTGAAGAAAACATCGGCCGGAAAATGACGAAGATTTGCCGGTGTCGCCGGAGCGGCCTCCGGCAGGCATCTGTGGTCCGGAGCGACATTGCCGGAGGTCTTCCGTGCATCCTGACAAAGAAACAAGGAAGGCGCCCGACAGGAGATTTTCCTGCCGGACGCCTTTTTTCAAAAATACCGGTGGAACAACGTTCGGACGGTCGTCGTTCCGCCGGCTGTCTGCGGTCCTGCCTGCCGGAACGACCGGAGGAGTCAGGGGCGGTCGTTCCGGGGAAAAAGGGCCTTTTTCATTCAGGCAGGAACGGAGTCGAGATCAATGTTGAAGAGCCTGGCGGCGTTCTTGTAGAGCAGCTTGTCCAGAACGTCGGAGTCGCCGAACAGTTCCATGAATTTGTCCACGCAGGGCTTGAAGGGCATGAGCGGGTAGGCGGAGCCGAAGAGAAAGCGATCCTGCATGAAGCCCCTCGCTGCGGCGACATAATCGGCAGTACCGACGCCGGTGAGCAGATACATGTCGGGACCGAGGAAAATGTTGGGCTGCCAGAAGCATGCCCCGAGCAGCACCTGCGCCCACGGCCATCCGCCGTGCGAGACGTAGAAGTTTATGTTGGGAAAGTCCCGGGCAATGCTGGTGATGATTTTGGGATCGCTGTAGGAGGTGTCCGGTCCGGCTCTGCCGCCGAGCATCAGCATGACGGGGATCTTATGTTCCGAACATTTTTCATAGATGGGGTAGATGCGGCGGTCGTTGGCGTACCACGGCGTACTCATGGAGCCAGGTTCCATGTTCACGCCCTTGAGGGGACCGTTGACCACATAGGTGTCGATATCCTTCAGAGCCTGTTCGCGATCGGAGGGATTGATGCCGGCAATGCCGATGAATTTTCCCTTGAAGTGCCTCACCATGTCCACGACGCAGTCGTTGCTGACGTTGTAGCGGAAATGACCGTTGCGACCGGGGGCTATGCCCATGCTGATGCCGGCATCGGACATTTCCTGAAGCATGATCGTCTCTGATTTTTCAAGGGCGGACCGGGGTGTCTGCATGCCCATCCTTGCGGTAACGCCGGTGGGATTCTGCACCTGTTTGAGAAATTCATCGTACATGGGCCTGCATCGGGCATCGATGATCATGGCATTTTCTCCTTTTGAGAAGCATGCGTACCGCTCCGGAACGGAGCGGCACACGGGGATAATCAGAGTCCGAGCAGCTCGGCGGCGTTGTCGTACAGGGAGCGCTGGAGGGATTCAGGTTCGAGCCCGGCGTTTTTCCAGTCTTCAATGGCCTGCGCGAATCCCCGGATGGGATAGCTGGTGGAGAAGAGGAAGCGGTATTTGAGGAACGAATTCGCAGCATTGGCGTATTCGTGGCGCATGGGCATGTTGCGCAGGAAGAAATAGCAGTCCGGGGCAAGGTAGAGGTTCGGGCAGAGCAGGGCCACGCCCACGGCCTCCTGCACCTTGGGCCAGCAGCCGTGGGCGAAGACGAAATTCACCTTGCTGAACTTGCGGATGAGAGGAAGCATGGGAGTCGGGTCGGTGTAGGACAGGTCGGGACCTCCGTACACGCTCATGGTCACGCTGACGATGGCGCCGAGCTGCTGGCAGAGATCAAGGATGGGTTCCATCCTTGGATCGTTGCCGTAGATGGCCGGTGCATTCCAGCCCGGATCGATGGCAATGCCCTTGAAGCCCCAGTCGCGCACGCATTTTTCGATTTCTTCCAGAGCGGTGGGAGAGTGGGGAGAAATGCCGGCAAAGCCGGTGAACCGGCCGGGATATTTTTGAACGAGTTCATGGACATGGGCGTTGTCGGTATCCCCGTAGACGGGACTGCCGGTCTGGCGTCCCATGAGCACGCCGTGAACGACGCCGGCTTCTTCCATTTCCTTGACCATGAGATCCACATCGGCCAGATCGACGGAAGGCACGGGGCGACGTTCAAAACCGGTGGGACGGATGTCCTTGGGCGTCGCGGGAACGACGTTCTGCCAGTTCTTGACGATTTTCAGATCCATGAAGCTTTTGTAGGGCGGGCGGATGCGGAAGTCGATAACCATGAGAAAAATCCTTTGAAAAGAGAAAAGGCATGATCCCTGTGGCGGGATCGGGAGAAAAACGAGGAGGGGCGGCATCTGCCGCCCCCTTGAGACTTACTTCAGCAGACCGGCTTCACGATAGTACTTTTCCGCGCCGGGATGCAGGGGAAGCACCATGTTGAGGGGCATCTTCTGAGGATCGAGGGTGTTCCAGGCAGGCTGGATGATGCCGAGTTCCTTGTAGCCTTCCACGAGGGACTTGGTGACCTTGTAGGCGTCTTCTTCAGACACGCCCTTGCGCATGATGAAGATGGAGGTGTCGGTCAGGCAGGGGATGTCCTTGCCCACGGCGCCGCCGAAGTAGGTGCCGGGCACAACGCCGATGCCGAGGCCGGACTTTTCGGCCACAGCCTTCAGAACCTTTTCGGAGATGGGCAGCCACTTGACGTCGGCGTTGAGCACCATTTCCTG
>USNI01000186.1 GCA_900555975.1 uncultured Desulfovibrio sp.
ACGATGTTGAAGATGAGAGGACGGACGACGGTGATTTTCCGGGGAAGGGAACCGTCGTCCGTTCAGGAAGAGGCGGAACCGGGTTCCGCCGAAGAACTCATTTTCCCAGACAGGCATCCAGTGCGGCGCAGATGGCGGCTTTGTCCATATGCTGGCCTATGAAGACCAGTTTCTGCATGCGGTCGCCGTAGGTGTCGTCCCATTCGGCGTCGAGCTGCTTGTCCACGCGGCGTTCGGCCGCCTGACGCTTGGCCGGCGCGGAGGCCACCCATTCTCCGTAGGGGGAGGCGGTCATCTGACGGCCGGCCTGCTCGTAAAGATAGGCGGTATCCGGTTCGTCGCGGAACCAGATGAGCCCCTTGCAGCGGATGACGGAGGCGGGCCAGGCATCGTTGACGAAGTCCTCGAATTTTTTCTGATCAAAGGGAGGACGGCGGAAATAGACAAAGGTGGAAATGCCGTACTCTTCACCATGCTCATGATCGCCGTGATGATGATGGTGGTGGTGATGGCCATGCTCGTCCTTGTCATGGTCGTGGTGCTCGTGCTCATGATGCTCATGGTGGTCATGGTCATGTTCGTGATCATGCTTGTGGCCGTGATGCTCATGATCGTCATGCTCCTCATCCTCGTCTTCGTCGGGGGCGTCGGCTTCCAGAGCCTGCACCCAGCCGATGGAGGAACAGGCCCGGTCGAAGTTGAAGCGGCCCGTGTCGAGAATGTCCTTCACGTCCACCTTGCCGTAGTTGGTTTCAATGATGTTGGCCTCGGGCTGAAGCTTGCGGATGACGGTTCTGAGCAGTCCAAGCTGGTCTTCGGAGAGTCCCTCCACCTTGTTGAGGACGATGGTGGTGCAGAATTCAATCTGCTGGATGACGAGACTGGCCACGTCTTCCTCTTCGATGTCCTCTTCCACCAGACGCTGTCCGCCGAGAAATTCATCCACCATGCGCCGGGCGTCCACGACGGTGACGATGCCGTCGAGACGGCAGATCTTGGGCAGGGACTCGTCGCCGAGACAGAGCGTCTGGGCGATGGGAAGCGGTTCACAGATACCGCTGGCCTCGATGAGAATGTAGTCGAACCTGCCGGATTCAATGAGATTGAGGACCTGTTCGAGCAGATCGACCTTGAGGGAGCAGCAGATGCAGCCGTTGGAAAGAGGAACGAGACTGTCGTCCATCTCCACGCTGCCGCCCTTGGCTATGAGGCTGGCGTCGATATTCACCTCGCCGATGTCGTTGACGATGACGGCAACCTTGTAGCCTTCCTGATTGGACAGCACATGGTTGAGCAGCGTAGTTTTGCCTGCGCCGAGATAGCCGGACAGAACGGTAATGGGAACTATCTTTCTTTTTTTCATGATGACCTTCCTGAAAGCGCTGATGAGCGTTGACGGCCGCGAGACCGGAGTATGCTGGTGGTCTGCGTTGCGAAAGCGGAGAGCCGGCGTTTTCATGCCGGTACCCGCGGCAGGTTCAAGATAGGACAAAATGGAGCGGCGTCAACCTCGGAAGGAAAGGGCGGGATATCTGCTTTGACGCATGCTTTCTGAAGAGGGATGGGGAAGACGGCCTTTTCCGTGCAGGCTCCGCGTCTTGTCGTCAAAAACACGAAAACGTCTTTTCCCTTCCGCATCTTGCCATATTCTTGAGTTTTTCGTATGACTTTTCTTCCATCAAGGAGGTTCCATGCAGTTCGTCTATGTTCCGGAGCGGGTATGCTCCAAGATGTTCATGATAGATGTGGATGAAAAGACCCGCACCATCAACGGTTTTGAATTCAAGGGCGGCTGCCCCGGCAATCTGCAGGGAATAGGCCGTCTGATCCGAGGCATGCATATTGACGAGGTGATCGATCGTTTTGCCGATATGCCCATCTGCTCCACTTCAAAGGTTTCTTCCTGCCCCGAACAGCTGCGCAATGCACTGCTGGCGCTCCGCTCCCAGCTCGATGCCGGCACGGTGCAGGAAAAGCCGCATTTCGGACTGGAGTCGTTCGCATCCATGAAAAAGTGACGAAGAAGCGGATGCTGCGCGGGCGGCATCCGCTTCTTCGTCGGAAGAACGACGGCAGGGCCTATTTTTTTGTCTTTCTTTTAATGAAGAGCGTCTTCCGGCTGTCTGATGCCGGACCCGGCTTCCTCATGATTTCCTTTGTGTTCCTTCCCCGGTGCCGTGTCGTTCCGACGCCTGAGATAGTCCTTGAGATCATTCATGCGGGCCATGGTGTCATGGTACCCCAGCCAGTACCATTCACCCAGTTTTTCCAGATCCCTTTCCATGCGGCCGATATCCATGAAGCGTGAAGGACTGAGTACGAACAGGCGTTCCCGGCGTCTCAGGGCGTCGATGTCGTCGCACAGTCTGTTGTAGTCGGCGTTGCTTCCGGCCAGAGATTCCGCAAGGGCAGGCCATTTTTTTCCGTAGACGAGAGCGGCAAGTCTTCGTCCCGAGTCAGGATTCCGACGGTATGCATCGGGCCTTGTCTTGACGACCACCACGGCCTGGAAGTCGTTTTCCAGCGCCCAGCGGAAGGGAATCTTGCAGGCGCAGCCCCCGTCGAGATAGGGAATGCCGTCGATCATGACCATCTGCGAGATATAGGGCATGGTGGAGGAGGCCCGCGTCGCGAGCATGATGTCGGAACAGAAGCCCTTTTCAAAATATTCAGCCCTGCCGGTGAGACAGTTTGTAGCGACGGCTATGAAACGTCGTTCCGGTCTGAGGAATCTTTCCATATCCAGCGGATCGAGCCGGGTGGAAAGTTCCCCGAACATGAAGTCGAATCCGAACGGACTGCGGTTGCGCAGAAAGGCTCCCGCACCGAAATAACGGGGATCGTGCCGGTAGGTGAGAGGACTGCGGGCAGAACGCCCGATCTGACCCGACACGTAGCTTATGCCGTTGAGCGCTCCTGCCGATACGCCGATGGTGCACTGAAGATTGATGTCCTCTTCCATAAGAGCATCCATGACGCCGACACTGTAGGTGCCGCGCAGAGCGCCGCCCTCCAGAACAAGACAGCCGGGCGTGACGTGATCGGATGCGCGTCCGTTGGGGAGGGCGGCAAGCCCGGAGTAGGTTCTTCCGTGTTTCATGTCCGGCTCCTTGAGCGGGGAGATTCCCTTGTTGTCAGCCTGTGCCGTTCGAAAGCTGCCGGAACGGCGGGCGTAACGGCAAGTGTG
>USNI01000187.1 GCA_900555975.1 uncultured Desulfovibrio sp.
ATCAAGTCCAAGTCCATGACGGCGGAAGAAATCCACCTGAACGACGCCCTCGAGAAGGAAGGCTGCCGCGTGGTGGAATCCGACCTCGGCGAATGGATCATCCAGCTGCGTCATGAAGGACCTTCCCACATGGTCATGCCCGCCATTCATCTGTCCCGGTATCAGGTCGCCGATCTGTTCACCGAAGTGACGCATGTGCAGCAGGACAGGGAAGACATCCAGAAACTCGTGAAGGTGGCGCGCAAGGAACTGCGCGGCGAATACGTGAAGGCCGACATGGGCATTTCCGGCGCCAACTTCGCCGTGGCCGAAGCCGGTCTCATCGGTACGGTGACCAACGAAGGCAACCTGCGTCTCGTGACCACCCTTCCCCGCGTGCACGTGGTGCTCGCCGGTCTTGAAAAGCTCATCCCCACCGTGGCCGACGCTCTGAAGGTGCTGCAGGTGCTGCCCAGAAACGCCACCGCTCAGGCCATCACCTCCTACGTCACCTGGATCGCCGGCGCCAACGAATGCGCCACCGGTCCCGACGGCCGCAAGGAAATGCACATCGTCTTCCTCGACAACGGCCGTCTCAAGATCGCTCAGGATCCGGCGTTCAAGGACATCCTGCGCTGCGTGCGCTGCGGCGCCTGCGCCAACGTCTGCCCCGTGTATCGTCTCATCGGCGGTCACAAGATGGGCTATGTGTACATCGGCGCCGTGGGTCTCGCCCTTACCTATCTGTATCATGGTGCCGACAAGGCACGCGCTCTGGTGCAGAACTGCATAGGCTGCGAATCCTGCAAGAACGTGTGCTCCGCGGGCATCGATCTGCCCCGCATCACCATGGAGATCCGCTCCCGTCTCGTCAAGGCCGAAGGCAACAATCCCGCCGGTTCCGTGATGAGCATGGTGATGAAGGACCGCGACCGCTTCCACAGCCTGCTCAAGTTCATCAAGTTCTCCCAGAAGCCCCTGACCGTGAAGGGCGGACGCTTCATCCGTCATCTGCCCGCCGTGCTCATGGGCGGCGATCAGAGCTTCCGTCAGCTGCCGGCCCTGGCTCCCAAGTCCTTCCGTCAGCTCTTCAACAAAGTGGTGAACAATCCGGCCCAGCCGAAGTTCCGTGTCGCTCTCTTCTCCGGCTGCGCGCAGGACTTCATCTATCCCGAACAGCTCGTTGCCGCCGTGCGTCTGCTCAACAGACACGGCGTGCACGTGGAGTTCCCCCTCAAGCAGACCTGCTGCGGTCTGCCTCTGGAAATGATGGGACAGCGTGAAACCAGCCTCCAGGTCAGCTCGCAGAACGTGAACGCCTTCGAACCCGGCAAGTACGACGCCATCATCACTCTGTGCGCCTCCTGCGCCGGTCACCTCAAGCACGCCTATCCCGATCTGCTGAAGGATACGCCGGATCACTACCGCACGGACATCTTCGCCTCCAAGGTCATGGACTTCACCTCCTTCGTCTACAACAAGCTCGGCCTGCGTGCCGAAGACTTCGTCAAGTCCGATGAAAAGGTGACCTACCATTCGCCCTGCCATATGCGCAACATGGGCATCACCGAGGAACCCCGTGCGCTTCTGAACATGGTCGCCGACTATGTGCCCGCTGCAGAAGAAGACACCTGCTGCGGCTTCGGCGGAACCTTCTCCGTGAAGTTCCCCGAGCTGTCCGCCGAAATCGGCAAAAAGAAGCTCAAGAACAGCGAAGCCACCGGCGCATCCCTCGTGGTGACCGACTGCCCCGGCTGCGTCATGCAGATCCGCGGCGTGGCTACGGCCAATGATTCTCCCATCAAGGTCGAGCACATTTCCGAACTGCTCGCCCGTCACATGAAATAACCAGCTTTCCGCAGGAACCCGGCGTTGAACGGGTTCCTGCGGACATGTCCTGCCGGCTTCCTCCGACGGAGTCCGGCAAAAGGCTTTACAAGCGCCGGACAAGAAAAATCTCATCGCTCCGTGCGACACTCTCGAACGGAACGGAATTTCTTCCTGGGCATCGGGAAAACTCCCCCCGTCTTCCCGGCCCAAAAATACTCTGACAAGGTACAAGCATTCGCTTTTCCTGCATTATCCCGTTTACCTTCTTACAGATAGAGGAGAGCACTATGAACATTGAACTGCTGGCACTGTTCGCCGTCGCGCCACTTCTGGTGGCGCTGGTTCTCATGGTCGGCCTTCGCTGGTCTTCCATGCGCGCCATGCCCCTGGCATGGGCGACAGGCGCCGTTCTTGCCATTCTCGTATGGCAGCTGCCCATCATCAGGGTCATCGCACTCACGCTGGAAGGCTTCATCACCGCCGCAGGCGTGCTGATCATCGTTTTCGGTGCTCTGCTCATCTACTATACGCTCACCTACAGCGGCGCCATGGAAACCATCCAGGCCGGCATGAAGAAAATCAGTCCCGACCGGCGCGTACAGACCATCATCATCGGCTTCATGTTTGCCGCCTTCATTGAAGGTGCGGCCGGTTTCGGTACCCCCGCCGCTCTTGCCGCTCCTCTGCTCCTCGGTCTCGGATTCCCGCCTCTCTGTGCAGCCGTCATCTGCCTCGCCTTCAACAGCATTCCCGTGACCTTCGGCGCCGTGGGCACCCCCGTTCTGCAGGGCTTCAAATCCATTGAAGCTCTCGGCATGGCCGCCCTCAATACCGGTGATCCCGCCGTCGTCTACAAGACCATCGGCGAATACGTCACGCTCATGCACCTGCCCATGCTCTTCATCCTGCCCATCTTCCTGCTGGGCTTCATGACCCGCTACTACGGCAAGAACAAGTCCTGGTCCGAAGGCTTCGCCGCCTGGAAGTACTGCCTGCTCGCCTCCGTCTGCTTCGGCGTTCCCTATTTCATCCTCGCCTGGACCGTCGGTCCTGAACTGCCCTCCCTGCTCGGCGGCATCATCGGCCTCGGCGTGCTCGTGAAGCTCACCCAGAAGGGCATCTGCGTGCCTGAAGGCACCTGGGACTTCGACTCCAGCGACAAGTGGGATCCTGCCTGGATCGGCGAAATCAAGCCTTCCGACGTGACCGAATACAAGGAACACATGAGCCAGTTCATGGCATGGCTGCCCTATGTGCTCTGCGGCCTCATCCTCGTCATCACCCGCGTGCCCGCCTTCCATCTCAAGGGCATCGTCACCGATCCCATGTTCAACATCGGCGCCTCCA
>USNI01000188.1 GCA_900555975.1 uncultured Desulfovibrio sp.
GCTTTTACCGCCTCAAGGACGCCGTCAAGGAAGTCATGGGATTCGACTATGTCATTCCCACGCATCAGGGCCGTGCCGCAGAAAACATCCTCATCGGCTCCCTGGTGAAGCCCGGCGACTTCATTCCCATCAACATGCCCTTCGACACTACCCGCGCCCACATATTCAACGCTCAGGCCACGCCCGTGAACTGTGTGGTGGACACCGCCTTCCAGCCCGAACTGGAACTGCCCTTCAAGGGCAACGTGGATCTTGCCAAGCTGGAAAGCGCCCTCAAAGAACACGGCGACAAAATTCCCTTCATCATGGTTACCGTCACCAACAATTCCGGCGGCGGTCAGCCCGTCAGCCTGCAGAACCTGCGTGATGTCAGTGCCATGGCCAGAAAGTACGGCAAGAAGCTGTTCCTCGATGCCGCCCGCATGGCGGAAAACGCCTTCTTCATCAAGGAACGCGAAGCGGAATGTGCTGGCATGAGCATGGCCGCCATTCTCAAGGCCATGATGGACACCGCCGACGGTGCCACCGTCTCCTGCAAAAAGGATCCCATGGTCAACATCGGCGGCATGGTCGTTCTGCGCGACGAAGAAGACTATATGCGCCTTCTGCCCCGCGTAGTGCTGTTTGAAGGATTCATCACCTACGGCGGTCTGGCCGGACGCGACCTCGATGCCCTGGCCGTCGGACTTCGCGAAATGACCGATGAGGAATATATGGCTCACCGTCTCAGCCAGGTGCGCATGCTCGGCGACATGCTCATCGAGGGCGGCGTGCCGATCATCCGTCCTGTGGGCGGCCACGCCATCTTCATTGACGCCTGCCGCTTCTTCCCTCACATCCCCCAGAAGTACTTCCCGGCAGACGTGCTCTCCATCGAAATCTACCGCGAGGGTGCCGTGCGCGGCGTAGGACTCGGCGCGCTGGCCTTCGAAGACAAGGATCCCGTGACCGGCGAGAAGATCATGCCCAAGCTCGAGCTGTACCGCATGGCCATTGCACGCCGCACCTACTCCAACAGCCACATGGAATACCTCGCCCAGACCGTGGTCAACGTATACAGAAGACGCGACGAAGTGCGTTACGGTCTCAAGCTCACCTATGAGCCTCCGGTGCCCGGCATCACGCACTTCCTTGCCCGTCTGGAACCCTTTGCCCTGTAAAACGGCAGGACACACTGACTGAACCATAACGCCCCGGCATTCTGTGCCGGGGCGTTTCTTGCACCCGGACTGGACGATACTTCCCGTCGTCTTTCCCATTCGCAGGGAAACAAAAGCCCCACAAGGCCTTGGCGGCTTCATGGGGCTTTATGACGGCAAAGTTGGCGGAAGCGTATAGGAGTCGAACCTACCTCAGACCTCTCAGCCTGACACTGGTTTTGAAGACCAGGCGCAACACCGGTTACGAGACGCCTCCGTCGGGGAAAATAGAGGAAACGCTCCCGGCCGTCAAGACCGGACATTTTCTTTCCTCCCTTGTCCTTGCATTATGGGAAAAGAAGCCTTATCGTCATACTGAATCCGCAGAAACAGTGCGGTAAACTTGCCATCAACCCCTTTCGGGAGGATCTATCCATGAATAATGCTTCTCGTGACCAGGTGCAGAGCTACGCGCGATCCAGCGTCGCCGTCTACATGCAGCAGGTCTATCTCTGGATGACGGTTGCGCTCGGCGTCACCGCCTTTGCAGCCGTGTTTACGGCCTCCAACATGGCCATCATGCAGTTTTTCTTCACCAACACCATCATGATGATTCTGCTCATGGTGGCCGTGATCGGCCTTTCCATGTACATTACCGCCAGAATTCATGTCCTGTCCTCCGGCACGGCGACGGGACTGTTCCTGCTGTACTCCGCGCTCATGGGCATATTCCTCGGCCCGGTGCTTCTGGTGTATACCGGAGCTTCCGTGGCGCAGGCCTTCCTCGTCACCGCCGGCATGTTCGGCGGCATGAGCGTCTTCGGCATGGTCACCAAGCGTGACCTTTCCGGCATGGGCAGCTTCATGATCATGGGCCTGTGGGGCATTCTGCTGGCCAGCATCGTCAATGCCTTCATCGGCAACAGTGCGGTGGATCTTACCATCAGCGTGCTTGGCGTGATCATCTTCACCGGTCTGACCGCCTACGACACCCAGAAGCTCCGCGTGATGGGTGAAAGCGCCCCCGTCGACGACAGCCTGGCCATGCGCCGCGGCGCCCTGCTCGGCGCGCTCACGCTGTACCTCGACTTCATCAACATGTTCCTCATGCTCCTGCGCCTCTTCGGCAACCGCAACAACTGATCATAAGGACCAGGGCTCGGAGGAATCCCTTACGGGATCTCTTCCGAGCCATCCATTTTTCGGCGACTTCCGGTCAATCTTCCTCATATTTCACATTTTTCTGCGGGCAGTTTCCCTCTTCCCGGCCTCTGTCATGAAAAAGGGACCACCTTTCTCGAGACGACCCATGAGGCGGACTCGTACGGAGAACGGGTTTTCCATTACGACGACTGGATCAGAGTACCGGGAACGGCCACAGGCAGCTGCCATCACGATCTGCGTCCCGCTATTTTCAAACTGAAGCGGGCGGGGAAGCCGTTCTCAACTATACGCCCATAACAACCGCCACAAGCGAAAAGGCCTGCCCTCTCCTGCCGGATGTTTTCCGGCCCCGAACCTCTTTTCCGCCCGGTGCCGCCATGGCGAAACGCCATCCTCTTCAGAATGCACTTGCGCCGCTGCTGCTGCCGCTTTCCCTGCTTTACGGTCTGGGGGGACACATCCGACGATCACTGTGCCGGGACAGGCACTCCGGTCAATGGAGACCTTCCCGTCCCTGCATTTCCATAGGCAACATCTCATGGGGCGGTACCGGCAAGACGCCGGTCACGGACTGGCTTCTTGCCGACGCATCCAGAAAAGGACTTCATGCGGCCGTGCTCACCCGAGGCTACGGCGCGCATCCATCCCACCTGCCTCTGAGGGCCGCTGCAGGCGTACCGGCTTCGGAATGCGGCGACGAGCCGCTCATGCTTGCCCTGCGTCATCCTGATGCCGTCATTCTGGTCGATCCCGACCGCAACAGAGCGGGCCGTTTTCTGGAAAGCACCGCTCCCCCCGATCTCTATCTTCTGGACGACGGGTTCCAGCATCTTTCCACGGGGCGCGAT
>USNI01000189.1 GCA_900555975.1 uncultured Desulfovibrio sp.
GATCCCGGCATCACCGTGAGCATCGTGCGCGACGGAAAGCTCGACCGCAAGTTCAGCGTGGAACTTCCTGAACGCGTGGTGAACGTCATTCGCTGCAGGAATCCCCGCTGCATCAGCTCCACCGAGCAGGAACTGCCTCAGATCTTCAAGCTCACGGACAGGGAAAAGAGGGTCTATCGCTGCATCTACTGCGAAAGCCGGGCCAAGGGCGGAGACTGATATCCCGGATCCGCGGCGACCCCTTCCTGCGCCGCAGCTCTGTGCGGCGTCGGAAACGCTTCCGGAAGCGTGCCGCCGTCCGTCATGAACAAGGCCGGAGCCTTTGCCGTCGGGCGAAGACTCCGGCCTCCGCGTCCGCGGGAGGATGCACCCTGCGTCGATCCTCCGCGCGGGAAACGAGGATGCCGCGCCTTCCCGTGCGCAGCCGCCGCCTTTTCCGGCGCGCCGTCTGTATCCCTGATGTTCCATCGTCTGCTTTGCTTCGTCAAAGTGCCGATACATCATGCCGGGGAACGTTCTTTTCTCTTGAAAAATGTTTCAGCCTCTTGACATTGTCTTTCGCACAAGGCATCCTCGCCCATCGTTTGCATATGCACGGATCTTCCGGTATCATGGTGTCTTGTGGAGATTGCCTGAATCATGATTGTCGATACCTTTGAACGGGGTGCTCTGTATCCCCTTGGTCCTTTGTGGAAGGCGCTTTTTCCCGATCTGTTGAAACTCGTGTCTCAGGGGGCGTCCCTGCCGGAAGGGCGCTATCTTCTGGCGGGAGGTCCGGAAAGGGGCGGCGCTGCGGCTGCCGTGGAGTACTACGAGCCGAAAATGGCGTCCGAAGCCCGCTATGAAGGTCATGAACGCATGGCCGACATACAGACGGTGCTGGAAGGCGACGAATATCTCGACATGTTTCCTCTTGAAGGCGGAGAGAAGGAAGAGATGCGCGATACGGAGCGCGATCTCGTCTTCTATGCGGAAAAGCCCGCCTTTGCGGCACGCGTGCATCTTGTGCCCGGCCTGTTTGCTCTCGTGCTTCCCGGAGAGGCGCACATGCCCTGTCTCAGGGCGTCGGGCGCAAGGGTGAAGAAGCTGGTGGTCAAGATACCGGCGAAGGCTCTGGAGACGCCTTCAGTCGGACGGACGCACCTTGTCTGACTCCGGCCGGCCGTGATGACCGTTCCTTTCCGCGCTGCGGCTCGCCGGGCATGGTCCCGGACGCAGGACGGAAGACATGCGATGTTTTTCATGTTTCGGCGCAAGGCCATGCTTTCTGCGCCGCGAAGCAGTCCTGTGACAGACTGCATGAGGGCGGTCCCTGACCGTCCCTGAATCCGGAACGCCTGCGCGACAGGCGCTCGTTCAGCCCCATTGTTTTAAGCTCGTTTTCCGCGCAGGCGTGGAAACGGGTCTTTCAGGAGCAGATTATGGATGTTTTTGATCAGGCTACGGAACTGGAAAGAATTGAACGTGAATCCGCACTCAGGCAGGCCGCCAATGTCGGCTATCAGGAAGGGCCGGAGTGGATAGACGGCAAACCCTGCTGCCGCGAATGCGGCGAACCCATTCCCGAAGCGCGGCTCAAGGCCATTCCCGGCGTGGGACTGTGCCTTGCCTGTCAGGAGGAATGGGAGAAGGAACGCCAGTAAAGAGCGTTCGACGAGACTGACGACATACTGATCCGCCGCATGCTGCGGCGGATTTTTTCGTTGCGTCTTCCTGCGCGGAGAAGGACGACGTCTTCCGTTCAGCGGGACATCCAGCGTGTTGCCGCGCTTTCGGCCTTTTCCTCCAGAAGGGAGAGCCAGGGGGCGGACACGAGCGCATCGAAGGCGGGCAGACGAAGTCTGGCATGATGGAGAAAGAAGCGTTCATTCTCCTCGTCTGCCGGACCGAAACCGGCGCCGTAGCGTCTGTCTCCCAGCAGGGGAAAGCCCAGTGCGGCGCAGTGGGCGCGTATCTGATGGCGCGCTCCCTTCAGAATGACGCAGCCGGCCAGCGTGACGCAGGGAGGAATGCGTCCCTGCCAGAAGGGCGCCTGAAGGCGCAGCCGGCGGATGACGTCGGCGCCGTCCATGACGGCCAGAGGATGCACGGCGGTGTGCCTGCGGGGATCGGGATGCGGCGCCAGCTCCACGAGCACGCGGGAGCGGTTGCTGAGCAGCAGCCGCTGCGTGGCGAGTCTGTCGTGGAACAGGGAACCTTCCAGTATCGCCAGATAGCGCTTTTCCGTATGACCGTCTTCCTGTGCCTGCTGGTACTGTCTTTCGCCGCTCTCATCGAGAGCCGCGGCCACAAGGCCGGAGGTGGGAAAGTCGAGCCTGTTCACGAGACGGGCCTTTTGAGCGAGAATGCCGGTCAGAAGGGTCTGCACGCTGACGCCCGGCTTTCCTGCCAGAGATTCGGTATGCATGCCCGCGGGCTTGTACAGCGCCGCCAGATGCGGCGTGCGCTTCACGAGACGGACCTCGTCTCCGTCTGCCGGAGCGGGCGTGTCTTTCCGGCCGGCGGTGTGCGTTTCCACCTCGCCGGCGATCGGCGCCGAAGCGTCGTCCGGGATGCTCACGATGTCGCCCGTGCGGACCTTGCGGGACGGCGGCGCGGCATGACCGTTGATCGTTGCCAGTCCGAGTTCGCAGAGACGTCGGCGTCCCCGCAGTCCCATGCCGGGCAGAAGGCGTTCGAGAACATGATCGAGTCTTCTGTCGTTCTCTTCTGAAAAAACGGTGATGCTGCACCTCATGCTAGTCTCCGCCGACCCAGCCTTCCGGCCGGGGTTCACCGTCATACCATATCTGCGTCATGGTCAGTCCCTGCGGAGGAGCGGTGAAGGGCGCCCTGCGCCGGTCCCGGGATTCCAGCAGGGCGGGGATGTCCTCCGGCGCGAATGTTCCCCGTCCGCAGGCGACCATGAGTCCTGTGAGATTGCGCACCATCTGCTTGAGAAATCCGTCGGCCTCGAAGCGCACGTCGACCTGAAGGCAGCCTTCGGGCAGCGCCTGCGATCTGCTGCGCGCGGGCGTGCGCGTGATGCTGAAAAGAGTGCGCACCGTGCTCCTGTGCGGAGTGCCCGCGTTCTGCAGGGCCGCGAAGTCGTGCGTGCCCTCAAGATATGAGGCGGCCGCATCGAAGCGGTCGAAATCCAGAGGACCGCA
>USNI01000190.1 GCA_900555975.1 uncultured Desulfovibrio sp.
ACGGGGATGTTCCAGTCCCTCAGGTCCTGGCACCAGTGCGGAACGCGGTTCAAAATTCCTGACACCGGGATCAAGTCCGGCGTATTCTTCTTCGCTGATATACGGGGGATTGCTTATGACAAGATCGAAACTGCGGGGGGAAAAAGGCAACGGATGCGTAAAATCCGCCTGCAGGAACTCCACGGAACACGCCGTTCCGCACCTCCCGGCATTGAGCCGTGCCATATGGAGAGCGCCATCGGAAACATCCACGGCCACGCCTTTCCACGAAGGCCGCTCGGCCGCAAGCGTCACGGCGATACAGCCGCTTCCCGTCCCGAGATCAAGAAAGCGGACCTCTTCCCGGTCCTGAAAAAAATCAAGAGCCGCCTCCACAAGGTGTTCCGTTTCCGGACGGGGTATCAGCGTATGGGCGTTCACCAGAAAGTCGCGGCCATAGAATTCGCGTCTGCCGAGGATGTACGCCACGGGTTCCCCGGAGAGACGACGACGCAGAAGAGCCTCCAGCTTCTCTTCCGCCCACAAAGGCACCTGCTCTTCGGAATGGGCCACAAGCGCCACCTTGTCTATGCCGAGCACATGACAAAGCAGAAGCGCGGCCACTGCCGCCGGAGCCTCTGTTCCGGCAAGACGGGCCGTCGCGCGTATTTTCCATTCACGTCTGGTCATGGTGCTCAGTATAACACAGTACCGCATTCAGGACAAGCCGAGGCTGGAACCATGCCCTTTTCCTCAGCGCTTCCGACAGGTTGCCGGATTTCTCAGAGGCCTTTTCCCTTCTTCCGCGAGCCGTGCTCCCGGACGGAAGAAGGCTCATAAGGCTCATTCGGCAAATCCGCAGTCCTCCGGAAGATCCCGTCCGGATGCCGCTCCTCTGGCAAGCTCGTCACAGCGTTCGTTTTCCGCATGTCCGGCATGTCCCTTGAGCCAGTGAAAATGCACCTCATGACGGGAAAGCAGCTCGGGCATTCTTTTCCACAGATCCTGATTTTTCACCGGCCTCTTTGCCGAGGTCAGCCAGTTGTTGCGCAGCCAGCCGGCAAGCCAGCGGTCCCTGATCGCTTTGGCCACATACTGCGAGTCGGTGTAAAGCTCGACCACGCAAGGCTCTTTTAGCGCTCCGAGGGCTTCCAGCACGGCCAGAATTTCCATGCGATTGTTGGTGGTACGCGAAAAGCCTCCGCACATCTCCCGTCTGACCCGGCCCTGCGGACCGTCAAAGGTCAGCAGGGCGGCCCAGCCTCCGGGACCGGGATTGCCCAGGCAGGAACCGTCGGTATGGATGGTGACCGTCTTCATGGTGCTACTTTTCCGTTCCGGACGCCGCGGCACGACGGGCGGCCAGAATATGCTCCTTGCCGTTGTTATGCAGCAGATACTGAGAAGTATAATAAAAATCCATGAGCTTCTGACGCATCTCCGCCGCTCTTTCCGGGTCTTCTTCTCTCAGATCACGGGCATTGTTGTCCGGTGTGCGTTCATCCAGACGATAGAGGGCCTCACTGCCGGCACGTATCGCGTATACATACCCGTCCTCAAGAAGATAGCGGGTACTGTCATTGTCGCTGATGAAGGCCACGGCATCGGCATCGTTGGCGGGATCGAGCATATTTCTGCCCAGCGTGTTGGTGTAGTAGTCCATGCCGGCAAGCGAGGCCATGGTCGGCAGGACGTCCGGCTGGATGTGAAACGCCGGATTGACGCCGGGGGCGACCTGTCCGCCGGGCGCATAGATGAGCAGAGGAATGTGCCAGGCCTGAAGGTTGCAGGCACGCACGGCCGGCGTAATGTTGGTGGAGTTGTAGTTCAGACCGTGATCGCCGAAGATGACGAACACCGTATCATTGAACCACGGCTGCTTCGATGCCTTATCGAAGAAACGGCGCAGGGCATGATCGGAAAGATGCAGGGACCTGTATTCCTCCGCACTCTCGTAACCGTACCAGGCAAGGGCCTCGGCGGAAGGATCGGGCGGAGAGACATAGCCTTCATTGTCGTCCGGAATAGTGTACGGACGATGGAAGGATGCGGACTGAATCACGGAAATGAACGGCTTTGAACTTTTTGAAAGCACGTCCACGGCTTCCCGGAACATGGCTATGTCGGACACGCCCCACACGTCGGTGTTGGGAGCCTCCCAGGCCGATTCCTCCAGAAGGTGCAGATCACTGACATTGTGCTGGAGCATGCCTCTGATGTTGGCCCAGTTGGCATTGCCGCCGATCATGTAGTATTTTTCATATCCCGCGAACTCGTCGAGCACGGAGGACTGATCCACCAGCTTGGGATTGCGCGAAGTGGTTCCTCCGGAATGATTGACGTCCGGCACGCCGCTTATGGTCGTGAACACGGCCCTGGCCGTGGTGCGGGTGGGCGCGTAGAAATTGGGATAATAGAGACTTCTGGATGCCAGCTCCCTGAGGAAGGGCGTGGGATCAATGTCCTTGCCCAGCGATTCCGGCATGGCAGGCGCAAGCGATGTGCGCTCCCAGCACAGGGACTCCATGATGATGATCACGATATTGGGCCGCTTCTCCATATCCCTGCCGGGGAAGTGCCGTACGTAATTGAGAGGCTGCTGCCCTTCGGGAATACGGAGATAGGCGGCCATGCGGGGCCATGCCTCGCGCGTAGCCTCCTCATTCGGCGGAATGGCCTTGCCGTAATTGCGGGTATCGTAAAGATTCTGAATGGGATTCACGGCCAGAAGCGCAATGTTCTTGTCGGCGCTGAAATAGGCGTTGCTCCAGCGCAGAGGAAAGAAATTGGAACTTATCTGTCCGTAGCCGACGATGAAGAGCATGACAAGCGACGACACCGTGACAAGCGCCCGCCACTTGCGGCTGCAGCCCTCGCCGCCGCTCTTCGGACGGATCGGACACGGCACATGTCTGCGCAGAAAACGGGAGAAAAGCCATACATACAGGGCTGTCGCCGCGGCAAAGGCCAGCGTGATGAGGATCACGGGATAGCTCTGCCACACCATGCGCACGGATTCGGAGGGGTCTTCAAGAAA
Source organism: uncultured Desulfovibrio sp. (assembly GCA_900555975.1). Classification (GTDB taxonomy): domain Bacteria; phylum Desulfobacterota; class Desulfovibrionia; order Desulfovibrionales; family Desulfovibrionaceae; genus Mailhella. The sequence goes on from USNI01000190.1 coordinate 3,017, forward strand.
GACCTTCGCTCCCATGTCGATATGCTGGTGCAGATAGAAAAAGAAGCCGAAGTCGAAAATATGAATCAGCATGGCTCCGGCCGCCATGATGCCCGTGACAAGACAGAGCACGCGGCGGGCAGCG
>USNI01000191.1 GCA_900555975.1 uncultured Desulfovibrio sp.
GGATGAGATGCGGCAGGGATCCCGGCTCGGTCCGGGAGGCGAGCAGCACGCAGGTCAGACCTGCAAGCACCACGGCCGAGGACCATATGTCCGTGGTGAAGTGCATGGCGTCGGCTTCCAGGGCCTGAGACTTGTGTTCCCGCGCCACCCGGCGCAGCATGGCGGAACGGCTGATGTCCACGGCCAGGGAAATGATGACCACGCCGAAGGCCCACCAGGAAGGCTCCACGGAACCGGCGGAAAAGAACAGGCGGTCCACGGCCTCGATGACGATCCAGGCGCACGTGATCACAAGGAGCACGGTTTCGGCCAGGGCGGCGAGACTTTCGGCCTTGCCGTGACCGTAGGGATGACGCTCGTCCGCAGGCTGCGAGGATATGCGCACCGCAAGACATGTGATGCCCGCGGCCACGAAATCGAGCGTGCTGTGCAGGGCTTCCGAAAGCAGACCAAGGCTGTTGGTTGAAATTCCCGCTATCAGCTTGATGACGGTCAGCAGCGCCGACCAGAGCACCGAGGAAACGGCGGCCTTTTTCTTGGCGGCATCGGCAAGAGCGGCCTCCTCGGCTGCCACGCGTTCCTGTCTTTCCTTTTCCCGTTCGACGTCCTCCAGACCGGACGGCGTCGCATCGCTGTATTTTGCGTCCATGAAAATCATCTCACAGAATAAGAACGTTTCTGTCTCCGAAGGGCAGAACCTCTTTTTTAATGGCGGGAAAATAAGGAGTCAAGACGGGAAGCTGCGCCGTGGTCCGCCGGAAAGGGAATACATGACTTCTGCACCGCGGTCCGCGCCCGCAAGACACTTTTTCCCCGTCCGCCGCGCAGGGATCATGAAAGTCCGCATCCTGTTGCCATGACGGTGCAAAACGGCTATCGTTGCCCCATTCATCCATCCACAGCAAGGAGTGTTCCATGCCCAGACATATTCTCATCACCGGCGCGACCTCCGGTTTCGGCCTGGCCACCGCGCGTCTTTTCGCCGCCGAGGGCTGGCACGTCGCAGGAACGGGCCGCCGTGCCGACCGTCTCGACGCGCTGCATCAGGAACTCGGCGACGCCTTTCTGCCCGTCCATCTCGACATGCGCGACAGAAGCGCGGTCATGGAAACGCTGGGGAATCTGCCCGGCGAGTGGAACGACGTGGACGTGCTGCTCAACAACGCCGGTGCGGCGCTCGGTCTCGATCCGGCGCAGAAATGCAGTCTGGACGACTGGGATGCCATGGTCGACACCAACATCAAGGGCCTGCTCTATGCGACGCGTGCGGTGCTTCCCGGCATGGTGACGCGCAATCGCGGACACATCGTCATGCTCGGTTCCATTGCGGGCAACTATCCGTATGCCGGCGGCAACGTATACTGCGGATCCAAGGCCTTCGTGAAGCAGTTCAGCCTGTCGCTGCGCGCCGACCTTCTGGGCACGAACGTGCATGTGACCAACATCGAGCCCGGTCTTGCGGAAAGCGAATTTTCCATCGTCCGCTTCCACGGCGACACCGAAAAGGCCGCGGCCGTCTACGAGGGAACGAGTCCCATCACGCCGCAGGACATCGCGGAAACCGTGTTCTGGGTGACGCATCGTCCTGCGCACATCAACATCAACCGCGTCGAGATCATGCCCATCTGCCAGTGTCCGAGCGGACCGCTGGTCAGAAAGGGCATGTAGCTGCGCCCCGCCGGGACCGGAAACGATTCCGGCGCGTTCCGGACGCCCGCGCGCATGCGGGAAGGCGGGCCGTCGCGTCAGGCAGCCCTGAACGCGCATCCGGACGCCTGCGCGCATGAGGAAAGGCGTCCGCTCCCTTTCCGCCATTTTCAGAAAAGGATACAGGCATCATGGAAGAAACCTTCGCCGAAATCTGGCTTCCGCACTACGTCTCCTACGGGGAGACCGACGCCATGGGCGTAGTGTACTACGCCGAATACATTCATTTCTTCGAGCGCGCCCGCGGCGCGATGTGCCGGGCGTGCGGACTCGGTTACGGCAAGATCGAGGAAGCGGGCTACATGCTGCCCGTGCGCGAGGTGGAATGCCGGTATCGTTCCCCCGCGCATTACGACGACAACGTGCAGATACACGCCCGCATCGTGGAGTGGCGACGCGCCTCGGTACGCTTCCGCTACGAGATATACAACGAAGACCGCACGAAGCTGCTGTGCGAGGGCATGACCCTGCATGCCGTGGTCAGCAGGGAGGGACGTCCCGTGGCCGTTCCGGCATGGATCAGGGAAAGACTCTCGGTCCTCGCCCCGGACGACGCCGGTCTGTGACGGACCGACGCGGCCCCGGCGCGGCCGGAAGCGCGCAGAGACGCCCGGAAGACATGTCCTCCGCCTTTCGGGCGCCGTCCGGGAAGAAGACGCCTCCGCGCCGGACGGACGCCCGACGCATGGCGGAAGGACGACGCGCCGGAACCGGAGCAGGCTCTTTCCCGGAGACGCCGGCGGGCGCCCAGGCCTTCCCGACGCTGCGCGCAAAGGTTTTCCGGCTGCGCGGGCGGGCTTTGTATTGCCTGCCTCATGTTTTTTCTGTATATTCTCCCGCAGGGAACTTTTCACTTTCAATCTTTTCGTGAGGCTCACATGAAACGTCTTTCCTGCATTCTGGCAGCCTTCGCCGTGCTGTGCATGGCGGCCGGCGCTCAGGCGAAAACCTATGTCAACGGCATCGACGCCAACTATCCGCCCTTCGCCTATGTCGGCGAAGACGGCAAACCCGCGGGATTCGACGTGGATTCCATGAACTGGATCGCCCAGCACATGGGCTTTGAAGTCAAGCACCAGCCCATGGACTGGGACGGCATCGTGCCCGCGCTCATGAACAAGAAGATCGACATGGTCTGCTCCGGCATGAGCATTTCTCCGGAACGCGCCGAAGTGGTGGCCTTCTCCGAACCGTACTACACCATTCAGAAGGTCATCGTGGTTCCTGCGGACTCCACGCTCACCGCCGATCAGGCCATTCACGGCAAGACCAAACTCGGCGTGCAGCGCGGCACCAACGAGCATGAACTTCTGGAAACCAGAAAGGTCGAGGAAAAGCTCGACTACGAACTGCGCTTCTACGACTCCGCGCCCCTCGCCGTGGAAGACCTTCTGAACGGCCGCATCG
>USNI01000192.1 GCA_900555975.1 uncultured Desulfovibrio sp.
GCAACGGGGATGTAGCTCAGTTGGGAGAGCGCTTGAATGGCATTCAAGAGGCCAAGAGTTCAATTCTCTTCATCTCCACCAGAATTTAAGCCGTCTGTTTCACGCAGACGGCTTTTTTCATATTCATCACCGGAGCCGTTATGATGATACCCGATATGCGCATTGACGACGAAATGCTTTCTCTCTGGCCGGAGTGCCGTCTGGGCTGGCTGACCTATGCGGCGGAGCCGCATGAGTCCGGCGCCGACATACGGGCCGCCCTTGACGGCGTGACCGCCGCGCTGCGGACCCGTCTTGAGAATACGCCGCTGGCGGACATGCCCAATCTCGGAGAATCCCGCAGGGCCTATCGCGCATGCGGCAAGGATCCCGGCAGATGGCGCGTATCGTCCGAAGCGCTGTATCGCCGCGTACGTCAGGGAAAGGACCTGTACCGCATCAACAGCGTGGTGGATGTGAATAATCTGGTTTCTCTGGAAACGGGATTTTCTCTGGGATCATATGACAGAGATCATCTGCAGGGGACGGTTGTTCTGAGAAGAGGGCGTCCCGGCGAATGCTATGCCGGCATCGGCAAGGACTCCGTGGATCTTGAAAACATGCCGCTTCTGGCTGATGACGCCGGTCCTGTCGGCAGTCCCAGCAGCGACTCCACACGTGCCATGGTGACGGCTGAGAGCCGCAGACTGCTGACGGTGATCTATTCCTTTTCGTCCCGCGACAGACTTGAAGAGGCTCTGGATCTGGCCCGTTCCCGTTTCGAACGGCTGGCAGGCGCCGGAGAACTCGGTTTCGGAGTGCTGGAGAAATAGCGCATGATGGCAAGATTGAGCGATCGGGGGTTCTGGATCGGATCGGTCTACTGCGTGCTGGCGGCTCTGGCCTGGGCCATCATCGGGCCGGTTTCCCGCGTATGCTTTGCGGAGGGCATGGAACCGGCCTCGGTGGCGTTCTGGCGCATGGCCGTGTCGGGAATATGCTTTCTTGTCCACGCCCTGCTGCGCGGCGGCATGAAGGCTTCTCCCCGGGATGCTGTGAGCATGGTGCTTTTCGGCGCCGTCAATGTGTCACTCGTCATCTTGACTCTGCAGATCTCCATTCAGAAAAGCGGCGGCGCCATTGCTATTATCCTCATGTTCACGGCTCCGGCATGGGTGGCGTTTTTTTCCCGCATTCTGTTTCATGAAGCGATCAATTCCGTCAAGCTGTCCGCTCTGGCTCTGGCCATGGTCGGCACCAGTCTGGTCTGCCTGTCGGGAGGAAGTCTCGGCGGGGCGGTTTCCTACATAGGAATCGGCTGCGGTCTGCTTTCCGGCTTTACCTATGCTTTTCAGTTTCTGTTCTTCACGTGGTACAAGGATCGCTATTCCACGCAGGAGCTGTTTGCCTATACGTTCCTTCCCGCCGCGCTGGTGCTTTCCTTCTTTGCCTCGTTCAACGGCGTCACGATGCATGCGGCAGGTGCGCTTTTCGTTCTCAGTTTCGTGTCCACCTATGTGTCGTATTTCTGGTACGGACAGTCTCTGCGCCATCTCTCTCCGGTGCAGGCCGCCATTCTGGGCAATCTGGAACCTGTGGTCAGCACGCTGCTGTGCTGGTGGATCTGGGATGAGAATTTTTCTTCCATAGGCTGGGCGGGCTGCGCTCTGGTCATAGGATCCGTGCTGCTGCTCGCCTTGAAGCGGTGATCTGCGGCCTGTTGGATCGGGTTTTTCATTTTATGCAGCGCCTCTTTCCCGGAAAGAGGCGCTGCCGTTTAATTCATACCGCATGCAGAAGATCGGACAGAAAGAGATAGGCAAAGCCGAAATAGATGAATACGCCGACAAGATCCATGATCGAGGTGATGAGCGGCGAGGACAGCGTTGCTGGATCCGTGCCTATGCGACGGGCAAAAAAAGGCAGAAGAATGCCGATCAGACTGCCCGCCGCCGTGCAGACGAATATGCTCAGGGCCACGATCATGATGACTTCCGCTCCGATGTGCTTGGAGAAATACGCCAGTACGCCTTCCAGTACGGCTACGGTGAGTCCCAGAGCGCAGGCTACGGGGATTTCTCTTCTGACGACGCGCCATACGTCCCGCCACCGGAGCGAGAGATCTCCGACGCTCATGGCACGTATGACCAGCGTGGCGGATTGACTTCCCGTGTTGCCGCCCATGTCCACTATGGGAGCTATGAATGCCGCAAGCACGATGACATGAGAGAGCATCTCCTCCTGCGCCGCGACGAAGGAAGAGGTCACCACGCCGAAAACGGTGAGAAAAATCAGCCAGAACACGCGGACCTTGAACATGGAGCCGAGAGGAGACTGAAGAATGTCCAGATCCGTGTCGTCGTTCGTGGCCGTGCCGCCGAAACGTGCCAGCTGTGTGGCATCCTGTTCCTTTTCGATGTCCATGGCATCGTCGACGGTGATGATGCCGAGCATGGCATTGTGTTCGTCCAGCACGGGAAGGGCCAGCAGATCGTATCGACGGATCATTTCCGTGGAGCGGATACGCGGCCATGCGGCACGGACGGAGACGGGATGCCGGTGCATGATGTCTTCCATGGTGGCGTTGTCGTCGGCCAGAAGCAGTTCCCGGAGCGATACTGTGCCGAGCAGATGTTTTTGCCGGTCGAGCACATAGACGATGTAGACGGTCTCGCTGGAACGTGCAGCGGCTCTGACGGTTCTGAGTGCCGCCGCGACGCGCGTTTCCGGCAGCACGGAAATATATTCGGAAGTCGTGACCGCGCCGGTGCTTTCTCCGGGGAAGGCGGCCAGTTTGAGAATGTCGTTCCTGGTATGTTCTCTGAGGACGGGAAGAATCTTCTGCTGCAGATGCGTGTCCAGAAGCGCATAAAGATCCGCTCTTTCGTCGGCGGGCAGATGTTCGAACAGCTCCGCTGTCTCTTCAACGGTCATGGCATGGAAGAGGACGGTCTGGAGAGACTCGGGAAAATAGCTGAACAGGGCGGCCTTCTTTTCCGGAGCAAGCCTGCCGGTCAGAGAAAGAATCGTGGGGGTCGGAAGAGAGCAGAGCGCTTCCGCAAGGTCGGGGAGATGAATGCTTTCCGCCACGTTCACGAAGGCGCGGGCATGGCGGGCAGAGGACAGTTCACGGA
>USNI01000193.1 GCA_900555975.1 uncultured Desulfovibrio sp.
TGGACAGCATCGACAGAAAACTTCTGGACATCATCCAGACGGCCTTTCCTCTGGTTCCCCGCCCCTACGAGGAGCTGGGCAGACAGCTCGGCATCTCCGAAGAAGAAGCCCTCGCCAGAGTAAGGGCCATGAAGGAAAAGAAGATCATCCGCCGCCTGGGTGCAAACTTCCAGTCGGCCAGGCTCGGCTTCCGCTCCACGCTCTGCGGCGCGCATGTGCCCGAAGAAAAACTGGATGCCTTCATTGCCGACGTCAACGCTCTGCCCGGCGTCACCCACAATTACCTGCGCAATCATGAATTCAACGTCTGGTTCACGCTCATCGGCCCGTCATGGGATGATGTGTGCGACACCATCAGGGGCATTGAAGAACGCACCGGCATTTCCGTCATGAATCTTCCCGCGGAAAAACTTTTCAAGATCCGCGTCGACTTTCAGATGGAGGAATAGCAAAAAACGGGATGGGCAGACGTTCTGATCATGTCTTCCCTCTTCTCCCTCTCCTGTTTCAACACATTCCCCGTAAAGCAGCCCCTGCCGTGACCACTCGTTCACGGCAGGGGCTGCTTCGTCTCTGTCAGGCCGTCTCCTGTCGAAACAGGTCCGACATTGACACCACTCCGTCTCTCCTGTATGCTTTATCATTCCGCGTACCTTGTCACAGGGGAGCCGACATGCTTGACCGCAATCGTCTTCAGGACATGTTCGATCTGCTCGGCTGCGAAGAGCCGCTGGGCATCAGCTATACCGAAAACGCACCGGAATCATCCGTGACGCCCGCATCCGGTACCGGGCATGCCTGCATCATCAATTATCTTCGCATGGCACGCACGAAAAAAATCTGCGTCCATTTCTCCTCCGATATCAGAACATGCATGGGAGGCTGGACATACCTCGGCTATCAGCTCCCTGTTCCGGAACGCATCCTCCATTTCGTCACCACAGGCTGGAACGGAGAAGAAGGGGAACATTATCTGCCTTCTCCCGATTCCATGCGTCGCTTCTTCAAGGACATCGACATTGTTCCGGCTCCCGCTCCCTGCTGCACGGCGGCACCTCTTCTTTCCTTTCCCGAAGCCGGGGATCCTCTTCTCGTGACATTTCACTGCCGGGGCGAAGTGCTGACGGGACTGACCATGCTCGCCGGATTCGCGCTTGACGACCATGACGCCGTGACCATGCCCTTCGGCTCCGGCTGCGCCAGCATTTTCGCCTGGCCGCTCAGCTACCATCGGCGAGGACTGAAAAAGGCCGTCATCGGCGGCTCCGATCCTTCCTGTCGTCCCTTCATGGGCGTGGACGAACTTTCCTTCACCGTCACGTCCGACATTCTTCTTGCCATGCAGAATGCCTTTCCGCACTCCTTCCTCATGGGGAAAACATGGGCCGGCACAAGAAAAAAGATTGACAGAAGCCGTAAAGTCTGGGAAGAGGCCGCGTCAAGATGATGTGCCGTGTCAGTCGGCCGAAACACTTTTGTTCCTTCTTCCCAGGAAGAAGGAACCTTGAAAAAATGCTCCCTCCGGACCGGACGAAAGAGTCGGAAGCGCTCCACGGTCCCGTTCCGTTCAGACGCGGAAAGCATGGCGCAAAAGCCGGAAGAAAAATTTTCCGAAGGCATGATTTAGTGCTTTCATTCCCGGGGGGTATCAAGTATAAGGGACAAGAGCGCAGTGCGTCATCGGTGTGCCTTTCCGCTGAAAACAGGGCAGAAAGGTGCGTTTTATTATTTAAATCTCCCATCAATGTTCCATAGAAGGGCTCATTCATGAAAACCAAATTCATTTTTGTTACCGGCGGTGTGCTTTCCTCTCTCGGAAAAGGACTGGCCTCTGCTTCGCTTGGCGCTCTGCTGAAGGCCCGCGGTCTTTCCGTGACCATCCAGAAGCTCGACCCCTACATCAATGTCGACCCCGGCACCATGAACCCCTTCCAGCACGGCGAAGTCTATGTCACCGACGACGGTGCGGAAACCGATCTCGATCTCGGTCACTACGAACGTTACCTCGACGTTTCCCTCTCCCAGCGCAACAATACCACGTCCGGTCGCATTTATTACAATGTCATCAACAAGGAACGCCGCGGCGATTATCTCGGCGGTACCGTGCAGGTGATTCCCCATATCACCGATGAAATCAAACGCACCATTCTCAGCCTCACCGAGGGCGAAAACGCGCCCGATGTGGCCATCATCGAAATCGGCGGCACCGTGGGCGACATCGAGGGGCTGCCCTTTCTCGAGGCCATCCGCCAGCTGCGTTCCGACATCGGCCGCAATCACTGCCTGAACATCCATCTGACTCTTGTCCCCTATCTGCACGCCGCAGGAGAATACAAGACCAAGCCCACCCAGCACAGCGTAAAGGAACTGCTCTCCATCGGCATTCAGCCCGATATCATTCTCTGCCGCTGCGAACAGACCATTCCTTCCGAACTCAAGAAGAAGATCGCCCTGTTCTGCAATGTGGACGAAGATGCCGTGTTCACTTCCGTGGATGTGAAAAACGTCTACGGCGTTCCGCTCAAGTTCTATGAGGAAGGCTTCGACCAGAAGGTTGCCATCATGCTGCGTCTGCCCGCGCGCAATGCCGATCTTTCCGGCTGGATCAAGCTCATGAACGACTTCGACGAAGCCGCCAAGAACAAGGTCAACATCGCCATCGTAGGCAAATACGTCGACCTTAAGGAAGCCTACAAAAGTCTGCATGAAGCCCTTGTACACGCCGGTGTGGCCAACCATGTGTCCGTCAATCTGAAGTACGTCAATTCCGAGGAGGTCACTGCCGACAATGCAGCTGCCACCTTCAAGGGCTGCGACGGCATTCTGGTGCCCGGAGGATTCGGTTACCGCGGCGTGGAAGGAAAGATAGAAGCCATACGCTATGCCCGTGAAAACAAGGTGCCCTTCTTCGGCATCTGCCTCGGCATGCAGTGCGCCGTGATCGAGTTCGCGCGCAACGTATTGAAGATGAAGGATGCCAATTCGACCGAAATGGAGCCTTCGACCAAACATCCGGTCATCGACCTGATGGAGGAGCAGAAGGGTGTGACGGCCAAGGGCGGCACGATGCGTCTGGGCGGTTATCCCTGCCAGTTGCGGCCCGATTCGAAA
>USNI01000194.1 GCA_900555975.1 uncultured Desulfovibrio sp.
TGACGGGGTTCTCCGTTGATGGTCACCCGATCGTTTCCCTCGGCCACGTTGTCCATGACGCTCTTCTCGTCGTCCAGAGAATCGCGCAGCTGATCGAAATAGGCGATTTCCAGCCCCGTGCCGAGACGCACCGTACCCGACGTGGGCTTCAGTTCTCCGAGCAGCACGCGCAGAAAGGTGGTCTTGCCTGCGCCATTGTCGCCGATGAGTCCGATCTTGTCGCCGCGCTGGATGATGAGGTTCGCATCCTCAAAGACCTTGTATCCGTCAGGCCAGGTGAAGGAAACGTTCTTCATCTCCGCCACCAGCTTTCCCGACTTTTCCGCCTCCTGGACGTTGAGCGTGGCGGTTCCCATGCGTTCACGCCGGGCGGCGCGCTCCTCGCGCATCTTCATGAGTTCACGCACCCGGCCCATGTTGCGGGTACGGCGGGCCTTGATGCCCTGTCGTATCCAGACTTCCTCCTGCGCCAGCTTCTTGTCGAACACGGCATTCTGCATGTCCTCGGCGTGCAGGCGCTCCTCGCGCCGCTCCAGATAGGCGTCGAAGCCGCAGGCATAACTGTAGAGCTTCGCCCGGTCGAGCTCCACCATGCGCGAAGCCAGACGACGGACGAAGGCACGGTCATGACTGATGAACACCAGCGTGCGCGCCTGTCTGGCAAGATATTCTTCCAGCCAGCTGATGGTGCTTATGTCCAGATGGTTCGTCGGTTCATCCAGCAGAAGCACATCCGAGGCGATGAGCGCGCGGGCCAGTGCCACACGACGGCGCGTTCCGCCGGAAAGCGTGGAGAAATCGGCTTCCGGATCCAGCGCCAGACTGTTGATGACGCCGAGCACCTCCCCGTGTCTTTCCCAGACCTCGCCGTGCTCCATGACTCTGTCGGCCTCCTGCGCAAGATCCGGAGCAAGCAGATCGCGTCTGTCCGAAGCAATGAGATGCGCCGCCGCCAGAAGATGTCCTTCTCTGCCCAGCGCGTCGGCCGTCACGCTGAACACCGATCCCTTCCAGTGGTCGGGAACCGCCTGCTGCACGTAGCCAATGCGCAGTCCCGGCTCCTCATGCCTCTCCCCGGCATCGAGGGGAAGACGCCCGGCCAGCACCGACAGCAGCGAGGACTTGCCCACGCCGTTGCGGCCGACGATGCAGAGCCTGTCGCCCTGCTCCACAAAAATCTCGGTATGATCCAGAAGCTGTCTGTTGCCCAGCGTAAGGCTGGCATCCTGAAGGGAAAGAAGAGCCATGACAATCTCACAGGTTACCGGGCGCAGGCCCGTGACATCCGAAAAGCAGGATTCCTCCGTCCGTGACGAAGGGCATCCCTCAGCAGAAAGACCATGATGAACCGGAGGCGCGCAGAGCGACAGACGAAGGCCTGCACCTGCGACGCTCACATCCGGCTAGTGCGCCTCGCCCCAGCTGTGTCCCACTCCCGCATCCGCCACCAGCGGAACGCGCAGCTCCAGGCCCCAGGCAGAGGTGTCGGTCATGAGCGCCGCAAGACGGGACGCCGCCTCTCCGGCATCCTTTTCAGGGACTTCCACGATGAGTTCGTCGTGGATCTGCAGAAGCATTCGCGCCTTCATGCGACGAAGGGGCACGTCGTTGTACACGGACAGCATGGCCAGCTTGATGAGGTCGGCGGCGGAGCCTTGAATGAGCGTGTTCACGGCCTGACGCTCCGCAAGAGCACGGGCCTGACCGCTCTGCGAAAGCATGTCCGGCAGAGGACGACGCCGGCCGGACAGTGTGGTGACATAGCCGTTTCTGCGCGCCGCTTCCTCCACGCCGTCGAAGAATTCCTTGATGTGGGCGAATCGGGCGAAGTACCGCTCGATGAACATGCGCGCTTCCGAAAGAGGAATGCCGAGATCCTGACCGAGCTTGCGCGCCCCCATGCCGTAGATGAGTCCGAAATTGATGGTCTTCGCCCTGCGGCGCTGATCCGGACCGATCTGCGACGGATCAACGTCAAAAAGCAGCGCCGCCGTGCGGGTATGAATATCCTCTCCGTTGCGGAACGCGGAAAGCAGGGTGGGATCCTGCGAATAGTGGGCAAGGACCCTGAGTTCCACCTGCGAATAGTCCGCGGAAACGAGCTTCATGCCCGGCCCGGCCGTGAAGCAGGTACGCATGCGCCTGCCGAGATCGCCCCGCACGGGAATGTTCTGGAGATTGGGATTGCTGGAGGAAAGCCGGCCTGTGGCCGTGGCCGTCTGATTGAAGGTGGTATGGATGCGGCTGTCCGGTCCGGCGAGTCTGGGAAGAGGATCGAGATAGGTGGAACGCATCTTTTCAAGCTTGCGGAATTCCAGCAGAGCATCCACCACGGGATGCTGTCCCGACAGCTTTTCCAGCACCGCCTGCGAGGTGGACGCCTGACCGCCCTTCGTGGACTTCGCAGCCGCAAGTCCCAGCTTCTTGAACAGAATCTCGCCGATCTGCTGCGCGGAACGGATGTTGAACTGCTGTCCCGCCTCCCGGTAGATGCGTTCGGTAAGGGCATCAAGTTCGCTCTGCACCTCGTCGAGAAACGCCTTGAGCGCTGCCTTGTCTATGGTGATGCCCGCATTCTCCATGGAGACCAGCACCGGAATGAGCGGCATTTCCATGTCGTGAAGCAGACGGAGAAGGCCGTCGTGTTCCAGACGCTTGACCATGTCGTCGTACAGGGAAAGCGCAAGCGTTGCCGGTCTCTCCATGGACAGACCGCTCTTTTCCGCCTGACGGGCGGAAAGACTCGGCCATCCGTAATCCCTGTCCTCCGGAGCCAGGAGATAGGCGGCAAGACCGAGATCGAAGCAGCGGGAGGCGGAAAGCGTCCCCCATGCGGCATGCCTGTGCAGCAGACGCTTCATGTCGGGCGTCACAAGAAGAGAGGACGACGACGCCCAGGCTGCAAGCGCACGGCTGTCCCCGGAAAAAAGCTGTTCGTGCACCATCCCGGCCCCGTCCCTCACGGCCACGCACAGTCCGCCGCTCTGGGAACGGTTCACCACCGGCGCAGGCGTTACGGCCGCCACAAGACCGGAACAGGACGGCAGATGCGAAACGTCATCCGTGACCTCCATTGCAGGCACCGGGGCCGGCTCGTCGAAGA
>USNI01000195.1 GCA_900555975.1 uncultured Desulfovibrio sp.
CTGCTCCAATCTGGGAGGGCTGAACGTCGGCTCTCTCGTGAACATGGAAAGAGCCATGGCACTGGGGGAGCGGTTCGGCGGACATATCGTGAGCGGCCATGTGGATACCGTGGCCCGCGTGGAGAGCGTTCGACCGGTCGGACAGTCCCGCTGCGTCCGACTGGTGTTCGATCCCTCATGGAGCACGCAGATCGTCCCCAAGGGGTCCGTGACGCTGGACGGCATCAGTCTCACTGTCAATGACTGCGGCCCCGGTTTTCTTGAAGTGAACATCATTCCTGAAACATGGCGCGTGACGACGGTGGCGCTCTGGCGATCCGGCGTCGCGGTCAATCTGGAAACGGACATCATCGGCAAGTACGTGAAGCATCTCATGCAGCCCTATGCCGGCAAAGACCGGACGGCTGAGGAGCGGGTGACCATGGACTTTCTGCGCCGTAACGGCTTCGGCCTGTAAGAGGATGACTATGCCCCTGTGCAGTGTGGAAACAGCCCTTGACGATCTGAGACAGGGGCGGATGATCATTCTTGTGGACGATGAGGATCGTGAGAACGAGGGAGATCTCGTGGCTGCCGCCGAGTTCGTGACGCCCGAGGACATCAATTTCATGTCCCGCGAGGGCAGGGGACTCATCTGTCTTTCCCTTTCCGCGGAGCGCGCAGACGCTTTGGAACTTCCGCTCATGACAAGGCGCAACGGATCTAAATTCGGTACCAACTTCACCGTGTCCGTCGATGCCAGAGTCAGTGAGTTCCCGTCCATTTCCGCTGCCGGACGCGCGCACACCGTAAGGACCGCCGTTGCCGACGGTGCAAAAGCTCAGGATCTGGTTTCTCCCGGATGCATGTTTCCCCTGCGCGCCAGGGAGGGCGGCGTGCTCACCCGCGCCGGACAGACGGAAGGCAGCGTGGATCTCTGCCGTCTGGCCGGCCTGAAGGAAGCTGCCGTCATCTGTGAAATCATGAAGGACGACGGGACCATGGCCCGGATGGCCGATCTCGAGGAATTCGCCGCAAGGCATGGACTTCACATCGCCGCGAACAGGGACATCATCCGCTGGAGACTGGAGCACGGGGAGGTGGCCGTCAGAAGAGCTGCGGAAGCCTCCATGCCCACGAAATACGGAACCTTCCGCATCATTGCCTATGAAAACGCCGTGGACGGCCGTACGCACGTTGCGCTTGTCAAGGGAGACGTGACCACGGAAGAACCTGTCCTTGTCCGTGTGCACAGCGAATGTCTCACCGGGGACGTGTTTGGCTCCATGCGCTGCGACTGCGGCGGACAGCTGGCGGCGGCGCTCTGCCGTATCGAGAAGGAAGGACGCGGCGTGCTGCTCTATATGCGTCAGGAAGGACGCGGCATTGGACTTGCCAACAAAATCAGAGCCTATGCGCTTCAGGAGCAGGGACTGGATACGGTCGAGGCGAATATTCGTCTTGGCTTCCGGCCCGATTTGCGCGATTATGGCGTCGGCGCCCAGATTCTGGTCGACCTTGGCATACGCAAGATCCGTCTGCTGACCAACAATCCCAAGAAGATCGTGGGGCTTGAGGGATACGGACTGGATATCGTGGAACGTGTGCCCATCGAGCAGGAGCCAGGCCGCTACAACGAAGACTACCTGCTGACGAAGAAGGAAAAAATGGGCCATCTGCTCCGGCGGGTGTGCCCCAAGACAGAGTGAGGAAATCATGTATTCCGTCAAGACCATAGAAGGACAGCTCAATGCCCAGGGCCTGAAGATCGCCATTGTGGCGTCGAGGTTCAACGATTTCATCGTTCAGCATCTGGTGGAGGGCGCCATTGACTATCTGACCCGCCATGGCGCGTCTCCGGATGACATCACCGTGATCCGCGTACCCGGTGCCTACGAACTGCCCATCGTGTGCAAGAAGCTGGCCGCCTTTTCCCAGTACAGCGGCATCATCGCTCTTGGCGCGGTCATTCGCGGCAGCACTCCCCATTTCGATTACGTCTGCGCCGAGGCCTCCAAGGGCATCGCACAGGTGTCTCTGCAGTCCGGACTGCCCGTGGGCTTCGGTCTTCTGACCTGCGATACGCTGGAACAGGCCGGCGCCCATGCAGGCAACAAGGGGTCTGAGACCGCCGCTGCCGTTGTGGAAACCATCCGCGTCATGGAGCAGCTCTGATGGGCGCCAAAGAACCTTCTCGTCGCGCACAGCGTCTTCTGGCCTTTCAGGCCCTGTACGGGCAGGAATTTCTGGACTGCACGTCCGTGGAACAGCTCAAGGCTGCGTTTCTCGCCGTCCCCCGTCAGGACGAGTCTCTGGAGCAGAACGGCGAACCCGCCGGTTTTGCCTGGGAACTCGTGTACGGCGTATGGCAGCATCGTGATGAGCTGGATGCCGTCATCGAGCGTTTTGCACGCAACTGGCGTCTTGACCGGGTGGGACGCGTCGAACTGAATCTGCTGCGCCTCGGCGTATATGAAATGCTGTATCGCGCAGATGTCCCGGCAAGGGTGTCCATGAACGAAGCACTGGAAATCGACAAGCAGTACGGTGATGCCCGGTCCCATACTTTTGTCAACGGCATACTCGATGCAGTGAGCAGAGCCGTGGACAAGGGAGAACTCAGGGCCCGCGGCTGAAGCGCTGCAGGTGTTGCATTCATCGAATATATGTACAGCGGGCGCAAGCCCGAAGCTCCAAGGAACAGAAATGGCACTTTCGTCTCGTTACGATCCTCATGCGCTGGAAGAGAAGTGGCAGAAGATATGGGCTGAAAAAGGCTCGTTCAACTGTGACGTGGATTCTTCCAAACCCAAGTATTTTCTCATGGAAATGTTTCCGTATCCATCCGGAAACATTCACATGGGGCATGTCCGCAACTATTCCATCGGCGACGTCATGGCGCGTTTTCGCCGTCTGCAGGGATACAATGTCCTGCATCCCATCGGCTGGGACGCCTTCGGTCTGCCTGCGGAGAACGCTGCCATCAAGCATGGGACGCATCCTGCAAAGTGGACCTATTCCAACATCGACAACATGCGTTCTCAGCTTCAGCGCATGGGATACTCCTACGACTGGCGCAGGGAAATAGCCACCTGTCGTCCGGAATACTATCGCTGGG
>USNI01000196.1 GCA_900555975.1 uncultured Desulfovibrio sp.
GTGCTTCGGCGGAGGCCTTTCCACGAACGCGGCGGGAATGCTGCCGCAGGTGAGCCGCTTCGACATGGTGGACATCTCGCGGGACAACATGGAGCTTGCCCTCGACCATTTTGCCGACAACGCCCGCTGGAAGAAGGATCCTCGCGCCGTCTTCCATGTGGAGGACGCCTTCCGCTTCCTTGATCGCAGCGACGGGAAGTGGGACCTCATTCTTGCCGAACCCACGCCGCCGTATTTCGGCTATCGCGGAGCGGTGTTCTATACCACGGAATTCTTCCGCCGCGCGGCGGGACATCTTTCGGACGGAGGCGTGTTTTCCATGCCGCTGCCCTGCGGTCAGATGACGCCCGCGCAGGCGCGCAGCGTGATGAAGAGCTTTGCCGCGGTCTTTCCCCACTGTCAGCTGTGGTGGAACGGCGTGGATCCGGTCATGCTGGGCAGTCTTTCGCCCCGGCCGCTTTCCTCCGCGCACTGGGAGAGCATGAGGAACGTGCCGGGCTTCTTCCGCGAGCTGGCCCGCGTATCCGGACCGGCCGCGCTTCAGACGCGGGAATCCCTTGCCGCCGCCCTTCTCATGACCGACGCCGATTTCCGCGCCTTTGCCCGTGAGGGCGACGTCCATGTTCTGGACCGTCCCTTTCTGGAGTTTGAAGGTGGGCAGGAGCAGTCCTTCCGCAGCGCGGTGGAGATCTTCGAACATCTTTCAAATGCGGACGCAGTGCGGCGCTGCGTCGATCCGGACTTTCTGCCCGACGAGTACTGGACTTCGGGCTTTGCCCTCAGCCGCACGCGGCTCATCAATACGTCCGTGCGCATGGCAGGCGTGATGTAGCGGCGTCCCGCCACCGGCATCCTCCGTTGCCGGGCCGCGTTCTTCCGCAGGAACACCCTTTCCGGACGGGGCGATGGAAACATCGCCGTCCACCGCCGGGAGGGTGTCTTTTTTTGTGTCTTGATCCCTGTTCTGATCCGCGGCGGCACAGAACAAGCCGAACAGTGACCGGGATCGGGGATAGGCGGAGAGCATCATGAAGGCGTCAATATCGATAAAAAATATTTTAATTTTTCTCATCGTGCCATGCATATGTTGTTAACATGGCAGAAAAGTGTGCCTTTCCGCCAGTATCTTTCCTCCTCAATCATGAAGAAAGGCTATCATGAAACTATTTATATTTCCACAAAAAATAATTTTATTAATATTTTTTGTTCACATTCATGGAGAAAGACGAAAAAGTACACCTTTCTGCCATGTCATGAAAAAGAAAAAATCTCATCCTGATCATGATGACATGACATGGGGGAAGCAAGACATGACAGCATTTCTGAAGCACGTTCCACTGATGGCCTTATGTCTGATAGGTTGTACGCATGTTTCATCTTTTGCCGAAACCGTCGACGGAAACGACACCGGAGGCGTTCTGCATCTTGAGGGCGGAACGTATGAAGAGATCATCGGCAGGGGGTCGACGGTCACTATCAGCTATGGGCACAGGGAGGACGTGACGCATACGGGAGCCGACGTGCTTCTGACGGACGTGAAGGCGACCAGGGTGTTCGGAGCGGCGAACTACATCTCTCCTTCGTACGGCCTGAGTCTGACGGCCACGTCGGAGGGCAACAGTGTGACTGCCGATCATCTGACGCTTTCGGATGATCTTTACGGAGCCATGTCCTGCGTGACGGATTCCACGGGATCAAGCAGCGCCGTCGTTAAAAATAATACGCTGAGCGTGGAAAATTCCTCCATTGCGGGGAGCGTCTACGGACAGGAGGCCGTGCTGTATCCCGGCTCCGGAGAGAACGCAGCTCTGTCCGAAGGTGGGGAGTTTCTTTTCCGCAACAGCGTGGTGAACGGCAATGTCTACGGCGGCGTCGCGGCGGCGAACGTCATCAACGGTACGCTTTCGGTCAGCGGCGGAACGACGGTTCTGGAGAATGCCACCGTCGGCTCCATGCTTGTGGGAGGCTATGCGCAGCATTTTCTTTCCTCCGGCGACGTCTCCGTCACGGGCACCCGGGTCGTCATGAACGGAGATTCGGCGGCGACCCATGTGACGGGCGGAAGCGTTTTCGTGGAGGCCGGACGCGACGACATTGCCGTGGAAATCGCGGACAACGTCGTGGAGCTGAACGGCGGCACGGTGAGCGGCAACGTGTACGCGTCGTTCATCCACGTAGACGATGCGGATGTCTCGGCGAACGTGCACGACAATGTCGTCATCCTTCGGGGAAGCGTCGATCTTGCACAGGCCGATCTTGCTGGCTTCGTTGCGGAACAAGGCAGCAGCGGCAGTCTGAACGTGACCGGCTCAGGGAACGGACTCGTGGTGGACGGCTGGTCGGGAAGTGTAAATAACATCAATAACTTCGATTACATAAAATTTACCAACATACCCTGGGAGCATGAGTCCGCGGTCATGACGGTCAAAGGTGACGGATCGTCTCTGCAGAACACGATCGTGGATCTCAGGGAAAGCACCACGCTTGCCGGGGGGCAGACGCTCCACGTCGACGACTACATGTATTTCATAAAAAGCGAAGGCGGCGACCTTGGAACCGGTGCGGACAACATCGTCGTCGACAGCGGCGCCGGGGGCGACAACGTCTTCACCGCGGGCGTGGCCTTTGAAGGCACCGGAAAGGTCACGGTGGAGGAGGACGGCAGCGTCCGGTACACCATCACCGGCGTGAAGCCCGGCGGACAGACGAACATCGTCACGGAGAACAGCGCGGTGTCGCTGGCCTTTCTCACGCAGGGCGCGGATCTCGTCGTGGACGGACTCCATGCGCTGGAGAGGGAGCAGAGTTTCGGCGTGAAGACGTTTGCCATCGTCGAGGGAGCGGCGCTGTCGTATGATCTTGCGAACGATCTCGACATCGACGGCTGGAACGGGCTGTACGGCGTCGGCAGTCTTCAGGAGAGGCGGAACGGAACACTGGCCTGGGCGGCCTTCCTTGAAAACGGCATGGCCCGCAACAAGGTCGAAGCCCGCAGCTTCATCCTTGATTCCGCCATGGAATAGGAAGATTTGTGATAGCGGGGGAAGGGGGAAACCCTTTTGACAAAGGGCTTTCCCCCTTCCC
>USNI01000197.1 GCA_900555975.1 uncultured Desulfovibrio sp.
TCTGATACTCCCCTATAAAAATGGCTATTTATCAACTGTTTGTTGTGACATAGCCAAAGAAAAAAACCGTTTCCGTCCCCTGCGCGCACGCTTCCGCCGGACGGAAGCGCGGGAAGAACGTTCTTCCCCTTCACAACCATCCCCCCTATTTCAAAGGAGGAAACATGTCTCAGCTGCACATCATCTGGTATGGCCACTCCAACGTCATGCTCAGAGAAAACGGCGTATCCGTTCTCATCGACCCCTTCTTCGAAGGCAATCCCTTCGCTCCCGACTGGCGCGAGATCCCGAGACCCGACATCGTCGCCGTCACCCATGATCACGGCGATCATCTCGGTCAGGCCGTGGAAATCGTGCGCACCACCGGCGCCACCCTCTACTGCATCGCCGACCTCGTGGGCTATTTCTGCGAGCACGGCGTGCCGGAAGGGCAGATCATCAACTACGGCATGGGCGGCAACGTGGACGGAACCCTGGAATGCAAGGGCGTGAAGATCACCATGACCCAGGCCTTCCATTCCGCCGCCATGGGCTCCCCCGTCGGATACGTCATCGAGATGCCCGGCGGACACACCGTGTACCACGCCGGCGATACCGGACTGTTCGGCGACATGTCCCTCATCGCCGACCGCTTCAGGCTTGACCTCGCCATGCTGCCCGCAGGCGGCGTGTTCACCATGGACGGCGTTCTCGCCGCCAAGGCCGCTGCGCTGCTCCGCGTGCCCGTGGCCATGCCCATGCACTACAGAACCTTCCCCGTCCTGGCCCAGAACGCCGATCTCTTCGTGGAGTCCCTGAAGACGTACGCGCCCAGCTGCCGTCCCCTCGTCATGGAACCCAACGAAATGACGGTGCTGGACTAGCCGGCCCTTCCTCAGTCACGCGGGATCGTTCCGCGCCGGACCGTCGTCCCCTCCGGGGGGGGCGGCCTCCGGACGGAACAGGCCCGTTCTCCGTCGCCGGTCCGGCATGCCGCGTCCGCGGCACGGGGGAAGGGCGCATCCTTTCGCCAGCGTCTCTTCCGCCGATGCCCGTTCCGGCACTTTCCCGGCCCGGACCGGGATCGAAAGGCGTCCGCACTCCGCAGGAAACGAACCCTTCTTCCGCTGCCGCGCCTTCTTCCGCAGGCCGCGCCCCGCCCGGCAAACGGACGCCTTCCTCTCCCGCCCGTCAGCGCCGCATCCTTCTTCCCGCCGGGATGCCATTTTCCTTCTTCATCATTTCGGCGAAAAGAGCTATCATGCCTCCGTTCCCCGTCGCGGTTCCCGCCGCGGCAGATGATTCTCAATCAGACGCCAGTGGAGACAACGCTATGTCCACCGTTATGCAGCATGAACTGGTTCGTCGCGCCCTCGCCTACATCGTGGAGCGCAGACGCGAATGCCCCGGCATGGGCACGGCCGAACTTCTCGACAGCGCCGGCGCGCGCTTCAATCTTTCGCCCCTCGATCAGGAGGCCCTTGAACGGCTGCTGACGCTGCGGGCGGACGAGGATCTCGCATGAGCCTTCTTCAGCGTCGCCTGTTTCTGGAACACGCCAAGACCTTTTTCCTGTCCATGGCGGTTCTCCTGCTCTTCATGCTGCTCGGCCTTGAACTCAACATCTGGGACACGCTTCGTCTGTTCGGATATCTGAGTCCGTTCTTTCTGCTCATCATCTGTCCCATCGCCTGCATGCTCGCCGTCTTTCTCACCTTCCTGCGCATGAGCACCGACAGGGAACTTGTGGCCCTCAAGGCCGGAGGCGTGAGTCTCTATCAGATGCTGCCGGCGCCGCTGCTCTTCTCCGTGCTCTGCGCTCTCTTCGGCTTCTGGATCTCCGTGTACTGGCAGGCCTGGGGCATGGGACATTTCCGCGCCGAAGTGCTGGACATCGCGAGCGGCAGCGCCCGCGTGGTCGTGCAGCCCGGCGTCTTCAACAAGGACGTGCCCGACATGGTCATGTTCGCCCGCAAGGTCGACCCCGTCAACGGAACCCTCGCCGGCGTCATGGTCGAGGACCGCCGCGCAGGCGACACCAGAATGACCATTCTCGCGCCGGAAGGCAGTCTCGATTCCGACTACGAAAACGGCGAAATCGTCTTCCTCCTCAAAAACGGCCGCAGCTACACCGAAAAGGACGACGCGCTCTCCATCATGGGCTTTCAGGAATACGCCGTGCGCCTGAGCTTCGATTCCCTGTTTCAGGGCGTCGACATGGGACCCGTCAAGCCCAAGGAATACTCCTGGCAGCGTCTCTACGACTCCCAGAACGAACGCGAACTGCAGAAGTCCGATCCGCGCATGGCCAGAAAAATCGTGGTGGAACGGCATAAGCGTTTCGTCTTTCCCATCTCCTGCGTGATTCTGTGCATCTTCGTCATTCCCATCGCCACGTCCTTCCAGGGACTGAAGCAGCAGACCGGCGTGGTCATGGCGCTCATGCTCTTCCTCATCTACTACAGCCTGCTCATGCTGGGCATAAGTCTCGGTGAAAGCGGCGATCTCGATCCCGCCATCGGTCTCTGGGTGCCCAATGCGCTCTTTCTGATCCTCGGCATCTACGGCATGCGTCTGGCCGCGCAGGAACGCATGCCCCGCATCACGGAATACTGGAACCGGCGCCCCGGCCGCAAAGGAAAGAAGAAGAAGGAGGACGCGGCATGAGTCTGCTTTTCCGCTACATCTTTCTGCGGCACGCCAGACTGCTGCTGCTCATCATGGGACTCGGCGTGGGCATCTATCTGCTGACCGACATCGTGGAGCGCGTCGACATCTTCATCGAGGCAGGCTCGGGACTGGGACTCGTGCTTCAGTATTTCGGCGTGCGTCTGCCTTCCATCATCGCGCAGATCCTGCCCGCCGTGTTCCTTCTCGCCACCGTCGTGACGCTCTGTCTCATGGGACACAGCAGAGAACTCACCGCCCTTCATGCCGGCGGCATCTCCTTTGCCACCGTGGCCGTCATCCTCGTCATGTGCGGCGTGTTCTGGGGCTGCGTGCAGTTCGCCTGTTCCCAGTTCCTCGGCGTGCAGGGCGAACGCTATTCCCAGCAGATATGGCAGGAGGAGGTCCGCAAGAAGGATCTCAG
>USNI01000198.1 GCA_900555975.1 uncultured Desulfovibrio sp.
GCTTTCCCTGGCTGCTATTCTGGGCAGACTGGACGACTATATCACCAATGACTCCGGACCCATGCATCTTGCCTGGGCGCAGCATACTCCGGTGACGGCCCTGTTCGGTCCCACGGTTCGTGAACTTGGTTTTGCGCCGCGGGGGGAGCAGAGCAGCGTGATGGAAGCTGACGAGCCATGCCGTCCCTGCGGACTGCATGGACATAAGACCTGTCCCAGGGGGCATTTCAACTGCATGAAGAACATTGCTCCAGAAGTCGTATGGCGCGACGTGGAGCGCAAGCTTTCTGTTCGGGTACAGGAATAACTCATGTCTTCCAACAAAGAGAGACCGCTGCCGCAGAGTCTCGGTCTGCCTTTTACCGGCGCGGACAGTCATGCCCATCTCGATGACGAGCGTCTTCTGCCCGATCTTTCGGGCGTGCTGGAACGAGCCGCCGCTTCAGGTGTTTCCCTTATCGTGCACATGTTTCTTCAGCACGAACGGTATGCTGCCAACAGAGGCCTCATTCTTGATGCCGCCGCTTCATTGTCCGTCGCTCCCGACATCTGCTTTGCCCGCGGACTGCATCCCGAGGATGTGCTGCATGCGGATGAAGAGGAGGGGGAACATCTTGTGGATGCAGTGAAGAATGATCCCCTCATCAGGGCCATAGGTGAAATCGGCCTGGATTATCACTATGAGGAAGGCTATTCTCCTTCGGCTCTTCAGGAGCCGTGGTTCCGGCGGCAGCTTCGTCTGGCAAAGGAGCTGGACAAGCCTGTGGTCATTCATGCCCGTGATGCCTGGGACAAGGTATTTGATATTCTGGATGAAGAAGGCATGCGTGAGTGGCCTCTGCTCTGGCACTGCTTCGGTGGGGACGCTGCCCGTGCCGCACAGATCATGGAACGCGGATGGTACATCGCCTTCGGAGGAGCATCCACATTCAAGGCCAACAGTGAGGTGCGGGAAGCTCTTCATCTTGTGCTGCCTGAAAGGCTCATGCTGGAGACGGACTGTCCCTATCTTGCCCCTGTGCCCTGGCGTGGGAAGACCAATGAACCGGCGCTGACCGTATTTACGGCGGAGTGTCTTGCCGGAGAACTCGGCATGAGTATGGAAGATCTCTGGACGCTTGCCGGCGCGAATACCCGCCGTTTTTTCGGCATGCAGAAGAACGACTGACATTTCCTGCCGGACTTTTCATGCCTTCCGAAGCACGGAAGCAGAAAGACATTGTGCATGCGACGAAGACCATGAAATCGGGCAACGGTATGCCCGGAACAGAAAACAGGCTCTTTCAGAGCGACAGATATATTTCAGGAGAAAAGGATGGGCAGACCAGGATTTCATTGCATCACGTTTGGATGTCAGATGAACGTCAACGACTCTCAATGGGTCACCCGCGCCCTCATGCGCCTGGGATTTGAGGAAAAATCTCTGGAAGAGGCCGACGTGGTGTTTCTCAATACCTGTTCCGTGCGTGAAAAGCCGGAACAGAAGGTGTACAGTGCCCTTGGTCGTGTGCAGCGTGCCAATCCCCGTGCCGTAGTCGGTGTAGCCGGATGTGTTGCTCAGCAGCTCGGCGAGGAACTCATGCATCGTCATCCGCAGGTGCGTCTGGTGGCGGGAAGCGACGGTGTGGCATCTGTTCCCGACGCCTTTGTCCGCCTGCTTCACGAGCCGAAGCTGAGGTTGTCCTACCTTGACTTTACCGACGTGTTTCCTGACCGTGATCCCTGTCTTGTGGATGCTTCCGGTCGTCCGGAGCAGGAGGGGGTGACTCCCGTGGCGTATGTGAACATCATGCAGGGCTGCGACAACTTCTGCGCCTACTGCATTGTACCCTATACGCGCGGACCGCGTAAATCCCGCTCCACGCAGGCCGTTCTCGATGAATGCCGGGCCTGGGTGGCGCGGGGAGCCGGAGATATTACCCTGCTCGGGCAGAACGTCAACGTGTTCGGCAAGGACCAGAGCGGCGACGGCACCACTTTTCCTGAGCTGCTGCGTCAGGTGGCGGCTATTCCAGGGCTTCGTCGCATCCGTTTTGTTTCCGCACATCCTCGGGATTTTTCACAGGAAACCATTGATATGTTTGCCGAACTGCCCCAGCTCTGTCCCCGCCTGCATCTGCCGCTCCAGTCCGGTTCCGATTCCATGCTGAAGAAAATGGGTCGCGGCTACACGATGGAGCGCTACCTTGCAGTCGTGGAGGCCCTGCGCAGAGCTCGTCCTGATATGGCACTTTCCACCGATCTCATTGTGGGATTTCCTTCAGAAACGGAAGAAGAGTTCGAAGACACTCTGAAAGCCATAGACAGCTGTGGATTCATGTCGAGCTTCTCTTTCTGTTATTCCGACAGACCAGGCACCAGAGCTTCGGCCATGCCTTTCAAGATTCCCCATGAGGTACAGCTTGAACGCCTTGAACGCCTTCAGAGTCTGCAGAATGAGCGGGCCGAGGCATGGCTGCGCAGTCGAGTTGGCATGACGACGGATGTTCTGCTGGAGTCTCCCAGTCACAGACAGGATGAAGGGTGCAACGAATGGCAGGGGCGTGATCCGTGGGGCGACATGGTGAATGTCCGTATGCCGGAAGGTGAGGGATGTGCGGGACAGTTCGTGAATGTGAATATAGAGAAAGCGTTGAAACATTCTCTCAAGGCTGTGCCGTCTCAGTGATGGAATCATTTCTGTTGTACTCAGGATTCATGGAAGGCAGAGAAGATTGTAAAACAGTTTCGCCTGGATACGAAGAACGGAGAAAAGATTCTGCGTTGATGTTCTGTTTTTTCTCGCAGGGATGCAACGATTATTTTCGGTTGAAAAGGCCGACCGGTTCTCCTCGGCATGATGCTGAGTCACGAAGCAGTTTCAGAAGACTGAATCGCAGTTTGTTCGTAGGGAGTGATCTTTTTCAGAAAAGGCGATGCTGCTGATTCGGAACTGTTGTAGCAAGAAGATATGAAAAAAGGCGGTGAAGCAATGCTCCACCGCCTTTTTTCATGCGTTCAGATGGGATCAGCAGTTGCATTCAGCGCCGGAAATGGCGTCGACGCGAAGAGCCTGCTTGGCCTGCT
>USNI01000199.1 GCA_900555975.1 uncultured Desulfovibrio sp.
CGTCGCCGGAGAAAGGGTGTCATTTCAGATTGAACACGCGGCGGACCGTATCCACGGCCTGCATGGTGTATTCGGGATTGGCGGCTTCGTGGAAGCGGTCCTTCATGAAGGATATGGGTTCGTGATTGAAGCGCCGGACCAGGGAACTGGCCATGATTTCCAGGGCTTCACGGGTGGCGTCGTCCACGGGTCCGAGCCGGTGCAGGGTTTTGGCGATTTCCTCGTCCATGATGCGCTGACCGCGTTCCACCAGGGCCACGATGGTGGGCTGAAGGGTGAGGGAATCGAGCCACTGATGAAAGGCGAGGGTTTCCTCGTCCACGATGGCGCGGGCGCGCACGGCTTCCTTGCGGCGTTCGGCGATGTGTTCCTCCACGACTTCCTTGAGGTCGTCGATGTCGTAGAGATAGATGTTGTCCAGCGTGTTGACGGAGGGTTCGATGTCGCGGGGCATGGCGATGTCGATGAGGAACATGGGACGGTGCTTGCGCTTTCTGAGAACGTCGCGCATGTCCTTTTCGTGGATGATGGCTTCGGGGGCGCCGGTGGAGCTGATGACGATGTCGGTGTCGGTGAGGTGGTCGAAGAGCTGATCGAAGGGCACGGCCTCGCCGCCGAGTCTGCCGGCGAGTTCCTCGGCCCTGGCATAGGTGCGGTTGCAGACGCGGATGCGGTGCACGCCGGCCTGCTTAAGATGCAGGGCGGCCAGTTCCGCCATTTCTCCGGCGCCGATGATGAGGGCATTGTGACGGCTCATGTCGTCGAAGATCTGCTTGGCCAGTTCCACGGCGGCGTAGCTGATGGACACCGCGCTTGAGGCGACGCCCGTTTCCGAGCGCACGCGCTTGGCCACGGAAAAGGCCTTGTGCAGCAGTCTGTTGATGATGGTGCCTGCGCAGTGGCTCTGGGTGGCCTTGCGGTAGGCGGCCTTGAGCTGTCCGAGGATCTGCGGTTCGCCGAGAACCAGGGAATCCAGACTGGAGGCCACGTTGAACAGGTGCCGGATGGCTTCGTCGTTCTTGTACTGATAGAGGTAGGGTTCCAGTTCCTCGACGCTGTGTCCGCGGGCTTTTGCCCAGCATTCGAGGGCGCGTCGTCTCGGCAGGTCGCCCTCGCCGACCACGAGCACTTCCACGCGGTTGCAGGTGGAGAGGATGAGCGACTCGCTGATGCCGTTTCCCGTGGGGACGGCCCAGGTGTCCGGAGCGCAGAAGTTGGTGAGCGCGAATTTTTCGCGCACGTTCACCGCGGCGGTGCGGTGGTTGATGCCTATGAGGTGGATGGTGCTGTTCATGACGGTCCTGAGAAAAAAGAAGGTGTCGCGCCCGGGCGCGTTTCGAATGGAAGGGAGTGACGAGCCTCTAGAAGCCGTGCTGCGTGGATAGAACGGTGTTGACCACGAACATGGAGAACAGCGAAGCGGCGAAAATGATAATGGCCAGAATGGCGGGTTTGCGACCGCGCCAGCCGAGGGCCTGACGCTGATGGAAGAGCAGGGCGTACACGGCGAGAATGAGAAGGGAGATCCATTCCTTGAGGTCGCCGCTCAGAAAGCTGCCCCAGCTGATGCGCGCCCAGAGAAAGCCGCAGAGCACGCCGAGACTGTAGCAGGGAAATCCTATGAGCGTGGCCATGGCGTTCACCCTGTCGAGAGCGCCGAGGGCGGGCAGATCCTTGCGGAAGCCTTCGAGAGGCATTTTGCGCTTGATGGAGGATTCCTGCCAGAGAAACAGCGTTCCGGCTCCGGCGGCCACGGCCATGACGCCGACGCCCACGAAGATGGCGGCCAGATGCAGCACGAAGAGCGGGCCGGCCATGGTCATGGTTCCCGGGGTATGAGAGAAGCCCATGGCACACGCGCCGAGGAAGAAGGCCCATGGAGCCACGAAGTGCAGGACGATGTCCAGATTCTGCTTTCGGGACATGAGAAGGCCGGTGAGCGCGAGGAACCAGGAGAGCGGCAGCAGATAGAAGCCCCGGGACACGTCGCTGAAGGCACCGCCGGCAAGGCTGAGAAGGAGCCAGAGCGTATGAAGGGCAAAGCCGCCCGTGCAGATCAGGCAGGCCAGCTTTTTCACCCGTGCGGAGCGGCCGAGCACGCCCGCCAGCGAAGCGACGGTGGCCGCGGCATAGAAGGCCAGACACAGGTAGGCGGAAAGGTCAGTCCAGTTCATGGAGCATCTCCTCGGCGGAAAAGGAAAGGGAGGCGGGAAGCAGAGGACGGAGAACGGCGTCAAGTTCTTCGGCATCCCTGCGGGCGAGCGCGTCCATGAGCCGGTCGCGCATGGGACGCGCGCACAGGGCGCGGAAGATGTCGGCGTCGGCGTCGCTGCCCAGTCCGAGTGCCAGCAGGCGGGGCCGGAGTACCTTCAGAAGCAGTGCCAGACGGGCGTATCCGGCATCCAGCCATGCGGCAAGATCGCTTTTCATGGCTCGGGCCAGGGCGGGACTGCATCCGGAAGTGGAGAGCGCCAGGGTTACGGGTCCGTTCTCCACCTGTGCGGGAACGAGAAAACTTCCCTGCACGTCCTGTTCCAGCGGACCTGCCACGTTGCAGAGCACGCCCGACGCCCGGCACAGACGCGCGACGGACGAATTGACGTCGGCCGAGGGCGTGGCGGCGAAGACCAGCGTGCATCCTTCGATGTCTTCGGGACGGAACGAACGCCTTTGCAGCGTGACCGGCACGGATGGTGCGGCTGCGGCCGTTTCTCTGAGGGCGTTTTCGTCCGGATGCGGATCGACCACGAGCACGGAGGATGGCGAGCATGCCAGCAGGGAGGCGAGCTTGCGGCGGCCTACGGCGCCTGCGCCCACCACCAGACAACGGGCATCGGCAAGACTGAGGAACAAAGGATAATAACGCATGGGCAAGGTATAGCCTTTACCGCTCCTCTCGTCCAGAGACGGATCGGGCCTTTGGAGAAGGAGAAGGGAAAAACGCTGGACTAATGTGGAAAAAAGCAGTAGGGTTCTCCGACTTGAATCTTCAACGCTGCGGTAAATCGGGCGACTAGGCGACTGTCCGCCTGCCAGGGTGGGTATGGGCGTACCCGTGGG
>USNI01000200.1 GCA_900555975.1 uncultured Desulfovibrio sp.
CGGCGGCCCATCTGAAGGACGCCGGGGCATGAATCATGACGGAGACTGAACGGTACGGGCGTCAGCGTCTGCTGCTCTGGGAAAGGAACAGGCCTGCCAGCGTGAGCACGGTGCCGAGGGCGGAGAGAAGCGTAAGGGGTTCGTCCAGCACGATCACGGAGACGACCACGGTGATCACGGGCACGAGATAGATGTACAGACTGGCGCGCACGGTGCCGAGCGCGCGCACGGCCATGTTCCAGGTTGTGAAGCACAGGGCCGAGGCAACGAGACCGAGAAAGAGCAGGTTGACGAGATTGACGGGTTTGAGCAGGCGCGCGGCGTCCAGATCGAAGCCGAAGAAGGAGAGAAAGGGAAGCATGAAGAGCAGTCCCCAGCCGAAGGTGACCCGTGTGATCTGAAGGGATGAGCAGCCCCAGTGTCCCATGACGCTGGTAAGGCATGCATAAAAGGCCCAGACCAGCCCGGCGGTGACGGCGAGAACATCGCCCAGAGGATTGAGGGAAAGCCTGCTTCCGTTGAAGGAGATGAGACAGATGCCCGTCATGGCCACAAGAAAGCCGAGCGCAAAGCGGAGTCCGAGTCTTTCCCGGCTCCGGAAGACGACTCTGGCCACCAGTGCGGTAAAGAGCGGCGCAGCGGCAAGGATGACCGCCACGTTGGACGCAAGCGTATGGCCGAGGGCGATGTTTTCCAGAAGATAGTAGAGACAGATGCCGGTCCCGCCACGATGAGACGGCGACGGGCAGTCATGCCGGGCAGTTTTCCGGGGCTGAGCGCGTACAGGACGCAGAAGGCCATGACGAAGCGGAGAAACAGAATCTCCACAGGGCTGAAGTCGACAAGCAGTACCTTGGTGCAGACAAAGGTGATGCCCCAGACGATGATGGTGAAAAGCGCCACGGCATGGCCGACGGCAGTTTTTTTCATGGTCATGACGGAACCCGGGAAAACGAGAACGGCGACCCGGCGGCATCAGGGGACGCCGTCGGGCAACGATGCATTGACGGGGAAGGACGCCGCAGAGAACCCCCGAAACGCGGAAACGCAAAACTGTCGACCGCGGGCCGGAGGAACGTTTTCGCTGCGAAGCGCCGCTTCAGCAGAAGGATCAGCGGATGAAGTTGGTGCGGATCACCGGCTCCATGACGGGCAGAGGCACGCCGGCGGCGCGTCCGGCCTCAAAGCAGCGGAGCAGCCAGGCCATATTGCGTCCCAGTGTGCGCATCACCTGCATGCCTTCCAGGTCATGCCGCACCTCATCGGGCGTGTTGCCGTGCACCTGATTCCAGTATGAGGACGTGACCACGGGCATGTTGTTCATGCCGAAATACTTGTTGATCTGCTCGAAGGCCGCCGTTGCGCCGCCGCGACGGCAGCTGACCACGGCTGCGCCGGGCTTGTTCGCAAACAGGGAGCCGCCGCAGAAGAACAGACGATCGAGGAAACTCTCGAGCTGACCGGACGCGGATGCATAATACACCGGCGAACCGAATACGAAGCCGTCGAACTCCGGAACGAGATCAAGCACCTCGTTCACCAGGTCGTTGCGGAAACAGCGTCCGGTCCTGCGGCAGGATCTGCAGGCGATGCAGCCGGCAACGGGCTGCGTTCCCAGCTGAAAGATTCTGGAGCCGATACCCTGACGTTCCAGTTCCGCGGCCACTTCGGAAAGCGCCGTCCAAGTGCAGCCTTTGGGATGCGGACTGCCGTTGACAAGAAGAACCTGCATGACAACCTCCTGAAAATAAGAGCAGAAAACATTCCGTCGAACCTGACGGAAAAAAACAGACACTGATGAAAAAGACCGATTCGTTGCGTATGCCCATCCGACGCCGCGGCCCGTCGGCGCAGGACACTCCGAGGGATGCGGAACCTGCACGGCAAAAGACCGTCCGAAAGCGGCCGGAAGCCTGGGATCGTTGAAAAAACGCAGTGCCGCCGTACAAATATGTTCAGTCTGCTGAGAAAACCTTCATCTTCGAACGGCGCGACCACGGCCTTTCCGGAAATCCCTCCCTGTCGCTGATGCCGCAAAACGGAACCGGCGGTCGTGGGCAGCACGCCCCGGCACTGACGCGACTGTCCGGACAGCGTCCGCAGGAGCTTTCCGGCTCAGTGCCGCTCCCCGACCTCCTGTTGCCGTACAAGGATTCCGGCCATGCACCCGCACTCCCTTCCGCGCTGCAATCCGAGGGGCAGGAGGGAAGCATCCCCCCCCGATGGAGCAGGGGGCAACCGATATTCGTCCCCTTCTCTCTCCCGCAGACGCGGCACTCCGTGCCTTTCCTGTGTTTTTCAGCCGATGCCTTTTCCGAGGTGCGAAAAAAACGGAGCCTCGTAAAGAGCGCTCCGTTCGCGGCAGGCAGACGGGATCAGCGGGCGACGATGACGCGTGCGGGGCGCAGCAGGTGGTCGTTGAGTCTGTAGCCCTTCTGCATGACGCGCACGATGCAGCCGGGATCGACGTCTTCGACCTCCTCCTGTCCGACGGCTTCGTGATCATTGGGGTCGAAGGGCTGTCCGGCTTCTCCGACGGGGACGAGTCCGTGTTTTTTCAGGGCGTCGAGAAGCATGGATCGTGTCATTTCCACGCCCACCATCATATTGCGGCTCTCTTCCGACTGACCGCCGTACTGAAGAGCGAGATCGAGATTGTCCAGGGTGGGAAGCAGATCGGCAAGAACCTTTTCGGCGGCGTAGCGGGCCTGTTCTTCCTTTTCACGCTGGACGCGTTTCTTGAAGTTGTCCATTTCGGCCAGCGCGCGGAGTTTGACGGCGTCGGCTTCGGCGGCCACATTGCAGGCGGCACAGAGTCTGGCGCGACACTCCTCGAGCTGCTCTTCTTCCGATTTTTCCGGAACGGGAACTTCGTTTTCCGGGGTCTGGTCCCGGTTTTCGAGTTCCGCCTCTTCGTTCACGGCATCCTTATGTTCAAATTCCTGACTCATGAAAAGACCTCCAACAGTGGTACTGGGAAAGTAGGAACGAAGAAGCGCTCTGTCAAGGCTGTTCAGGCGGGAAGAGAGCCTCTTGCGCATGCGTGCACGATGCGA
>USNI01000201.1 GCA_900555975.1 uncultured Desulfovibrio sp.
CGCACCGTGTTTGCGGGCTGGACGATATCTTGAACGCACCGGTTGCCGGCAGCGGCTGCAATGAAACATACGGCCTGCTCGGCTCGAACAAATCCACGGAGAACACGGTCAAGCTGTTTCCGGGAAGGAGTTGCGTCATGAAGGATGAATATGCCAGAAAGGCCCATCGTTTCAGTCTGCGCTGGGAACTCGGAAGGGCCGGAGGACCTGCGTTCACAAGGACGGGCGTGAATCTGTCGCGGCTGCGCGGCGAAGGCGTGGACATGGGCGAGGATGCCGACGGCGTGGACATCGCCGCGCTCACGCCGATGCGCGCCGCGCTCAGGGTCGGCCGTGCCTTCGGGGAAAGCCGCCTTCTGGACAGCGCTCCGCCCCGCTGCGCCTTGGTGCTGTATGATACCGCCGTGGGCATGAGCGCCTCCTGCGCCGAAGCGCTGACCCGACAGGCGCTGGGACTGCCTTCCGGAGGTGCGTGGAACGCCGCGCTTCGTTCCGCACTCCGCCGCTGCGACGACAGAAGAACGGCGCTGGCCATCTGTCATCTGCGTCGTGCCCGCTACTGTGCGCTGGCTGCGCGGCATCCGGCCTTTCAGCCGAGCCTGCCCGGCTGTCTGGGACGCGTGGATGCCCTGGAGGCGGAGATCGACGCCTGCTGGCGCGCCGGACGCCCTTCGTCGTCGCGTCCGGGGTCAGGCGGAACGGAGCCGTCCCGGCGGAAGGGAAAACAGACTGCGCAGGACGCAGACGCGCGGTCTTCCGACGCCTCCTATTGACTTAACCGTCACGGTTCTCTATCCAAAAACATATATCCCTTCCGGCGGCAGCGCCGCCGCTACGTGAAATCAAAGGAGAATTCCATGAAGAAGTTTTGTCTTGCCGCCGTCGTCGCGCTGCTTCTGACTCTGCCGTGCGGAGCTCAGGCCGGGGACACCGGTTTCTATGTCGCTCCCAAGTTCGTGGCCGGCTTCCAGAACACCGACTGGAACGTGTCCACGCCCTTCGGCGGAGGCTCCAAGGACAGCACCCGCGGCATCGCCGGCTTTTCCATTGCCGGCGGCTATGACATGAGCGTGCTCTACGGTCTGCCCCTGCGCGCGGAACTCGAATACGGCTACAACAGCAGCGTGGACAAGAGCGTGCTCTACGGCGACGCCGAGTCCAGACTGCAGACTCTCATGTTCAACGGCTACTGGGACATCACCAACTTCATGGATTTCACGCCCTATATCGGCGCCGGCGTCGGTCTGGTCTTCGCCCATACCCGCGGCAACGCCGATGTCGGGGGTGAGCACTACGGCACGTCCGACACCGACGTGAAGTTCGCCGGTCAGGTGGGACTCGGCTGTTCCTATTTCTTCACGCCCAACATCTCCGCCGATCTCGGTTACCGCTATCTCTTCACCGGCGACAGCGGAACCGGCTACAACGGCTATTCCCTGAAGGCCGAATCCCTGAGCATGCATCAGTTCTCCCTCGGACTGCGCGTCAGTTTTTAATGGAGCGGGGCGGCAGCATCCGCATGGACCGTCCTTCAGCTCCGCAGCATCGTCTGCGGTGCCTGAAGGGCGGTTTTCTTTTAACCGAAATCGGAAGTCACGAGTCGCAGCCTTCACAGAAGAGGAGGGCGGCTCAGCACGCGATTTCGTCATCATTTCCTGTCCTGGGGAGGGGGACGGGGTTCGCCTTCGGGCGAGTGCCTTCGGGCATGAGCGGATGCCGGTTCATGCCGGGAGCCTTCATAAGATCCTGTTCATGGGCGAAGGCCGTGCGTTTCCGGATGCCATGACGGCATCGGCCGGGGCCCTGGGCTGATCGACGCCTTCTTTCCTGCATGCGCTCACCATTTCTCGGCGCTCTCTCCGTCGATGCCGGACGACCGGGGCATGACGGGGAGGAGGGCGGCGGTCGCGATGACGAGAGCGCCGGCAGGCAAAACGTTTTGCATGACGATGCCTCTGCAGGGTTTGACGGACTGATCGTTCTGCAGGGAGCCTGCTGCATGGAGCGGACGGATGATGCCGGTATGATCCGCAGTCACATGCTTTTGGGCATAACAGCATGAGAAATCGCACAAAAAAAGAGTTTTTGCATCTGATTCCGTACGATACTGATGCCGAACATTTTAAAGATGTCCGGAACGTGATGAAAAAATGTCTTTATTTCAAAATGATGGTGATGCATTAAAAAAATGCTCCGCAATTAAATATTTTTTCACGAAACGGCATGTTTGTCATGACGGTTTTCCGCGTGCGGAATTCCATGCAATGTCCGGCCCGCGGGGGGCGGAACGCCTTTTTTTGTGTCCGGCGGGCCGTGCTTTGCCGATGCCTCTTGCCGGTGGGAAAGGGCTGTGCTAGTGTGGCAAAGGAGATGACCGCTATGAAAAATCTTTGGGCGCCCTGGAGAATGCAGTACATTCTCGGGCCGAAATGTCATGACGGCTGCGTGCTCTGCGCGCCGGAGGATCCGGCGGAGGATGAGGAGCGTCTCATTGTGTACCGCAGCAGTCACGTGTTCGTCATGCTGAACCGTTATCCCTACGCGTCGGGGCATCTTATGGTGATACCGTATCGTCATGTCGGCGACATTACGGATCTCACGCCGGAAGAGGCGGCCGACCTGATGGCCGTGGTGCAGCTTTCCTGCCGGGTGCTCCGGCAGACGAGTCATCCGCAGGGCATCAACGTGGGGCTGAACCTGGGAGAGGCTGCCGGGGCGGGCATCGGCATGCACATGCACATGCACGTGGTTCCCCGCTGGAGCGGGGATTCGAACTTCATGGCCGTGCTTGACGACGTACGGGTCATCCCCGAAGCTCTTGTGGAAACCTGCCGCCGACTGGCGCCGGAATTTGCCCGGCTGGCGGGTCGTTCTGCCTGAACCTTTTTTCCTCGTGTGCTGTTGCAAGAATAAGGAGACGTCATGCGCTACATTAAAGTTTTTTTTCTGGTTTTGCTGTTCTTCCTGGTGATGATGCTCTTCGTGCAGAACCAGGCGTCGTTCTCCGACTCGGTGACGCTGACGTTCGATCCCAT